>NZ_JBFPEZ010000156.1:0-8308 GCF_040838225.1 Xenorhabdus sp. SGI246 | reverse complement strand
AGTTTGAGCTAATACAGATAAGCGAATAAAAATATATCCCTTCAATTTTCAAGCTATCTCTTGGTGGCTTTATATTCCAGCTCTTTCGGGAGCTGTTTATTCACCCACATCTGAAATCAATATTTTCAACGAGGTAACGCGATAAATCCCTCTTCCAGCCCATGAACTTCCATACCTTCCGGCATAGCTTCCCCGATAGTTACCTGACGAGATACCGCCGGGCTTTTTAAATTCGGACGCCAGGTTACGGTTAATTGTCCATTGCTATCATGAGTTAATGCCTTTTCTGGCACAACTGTGCCCCGTTCATTGCGATAAGTAATAATATTCACTTTGGCACTCATACCGGGTCTGATGGGATAACCCTGTTTCAGGGGTGAAGTCACTTTAATCACAACGTCATAATAAATCGCCGATCCGGGGTTGTTGTTATTCACACTTTGCATGGCAATGGTTTCAATTTCACCATCCAAAGGGTGATCGGAAAACCCCTCCCCGCTAATTTTTACTGCCTGCCCTTCTCTGAGTTTGGCGAGATCAGTTTCTTCAACTTTTGCCAGTACCTGATACTGTGTTGTGTCCATTACTTCCAGTAAAGGCATCCCATCGGTAACCCGAACGCCGGTCTGAATCGTTAACAGCTTCCCCTTTTCTCCCTGTGTTGCTCTGAGCATGACACCGGAAAATGGCGCTTTGATTTCTTTATGGGTGTATTGTTCCTGTAGCGCCTGATAGCGGCTGGTTGCATTTTGCAGCTCCATTTCTGCAACACGTACATTGCTGGCGCTTCCTTTTTGTCGGGTTGATACAAGATCATCCTTTACAGAAGCGAGCTCCGTGAGTTGCCGACGAAGTTGCTGCTCAAGGTTTTCTACTTCCATTCGTGGAACGATACCTCGTGAAAAAAGCGCCTGTGTTTTTGCCAGATTATTTTTTAATTCCATCACCATATGATTCGCATTTTCGACATTTCTTCTGGCGCGGATGACTTCCTGACTGTTTTCCCAATCATGCAATTGTTCAACGGCAGATGAGGCTTTGATCATTTCAACCTGCGCCTGCCGAAGTTCAATATCCAGCTTGCGGGTGTCAAGTGTCACTAATGTCTGGCCAGCTTTCACTTGTTGCCCTTCTTTGACCAAAACTTGTTTGATAATGGCATCAAATGGCGCAGGGATAGTTTCGAGACGCCCGGATTGCAGCTTGCCGACCAGACCTAATTGCTTTTCTATCAGGTTGTGTTTTACTTCAATCCACTGTACTGATCCCTGCTCTGACGATTCTTTTGAGGACAAATACCCTGAGAACAATAAGGCAAAAAAACAAATTACTATGACAAGTACGCCAACGATGGCCCATTGATAACGTTTAGTCATTGAGAACGATCTCCCAGCTTTCCAGTGTCGTGCCAAGAATTTGATCCAGTTCGGCCTGAGCATTGAGATAGTGGATAAGTGTATTCAGGCGTGCATTTTCGGCATTTCTCAAGTCGGTTTCAAAACTCAGAACCTGAAAGTTACTGGATCGCCCTGCCTGTAATTTTTCCTGTTCAATTTCGAGTTTCTTTTGAGAAAGTGAACTGGCTTTTATTGCTAGTTGATATTCCTGCCAGCGTGATTCTGTATCCCGGATGGCATTGATGACTTTTTGTTCCAGATTTATTTTGGCTTCTTCCAGATGTAACGCCTGCTTCTGGACTTCCACTCTGGCCTGAACTTCCTCTTGTTTCCGGGTCATATCACCGATTGGAATATCCAGTTGTATACCCACATAATTTTCCCAGTTGCGGGCCTCAGAAGAGGATGAACGATACTGGGATGTTCCTCCAACCAATGATAAATCCCAGAGCTGGTTATCTCTGGCCTGCAATAATTGAATATCTGCCGTTTTGACGGAAAGTAACTGGATCAGATAATCCGGCTGCTGAGCCTGCGCTTTTTTAATGGATTGTTCAACATTCAAGCTGACGTGAGTACCTTCCAGCGTATCGGTCGCCTGGATGGGGGTTTTAAGGCTCAGGGCAAGTAACTTAAGTAATGCCAGCTTGGCAGTATGCACACTGTTTTCAGCCTCTTTTGCCGATAGTTCCTGCATGGCCAAATCAGCCTGCGCCTGTATGATATCTGTCTGGGCCATTCTGCCGGCATCAATCAACTCTTTGTTCGTTTCCACTAATCTCTGCATACGTTTAAGGGAAGCGATGGATAATGCCTGTTGCTCCTGAGCACGAAGTAACGCATGGTATGCCAGAATAATTTGCGTGATGGAATAGGAAATAGTTGCTTTTAGATTCAATCGGTTGGTTTGTTCCCGGAGTTTTGCCAGTAATATCGGGGCATTATTAATATCGCTTCCTGCTCCCCGTAAAAGAGGCTGTATCACAGAAATACTTGCGCCATCATTGTGAAGTTTGTTTATCCTTGAGTTATTGTTCTCACGCGTCCAGGAAAGTGTAAAACGCGTTCCCAAAGGAGTGAGCAATGTGGCATTCGGAGAAAGGTTAGTTTTTCTGAAACTTGAATCCTGACTTTTACCTGCAATGTAGCGTCCACTTAGCTGTAATTTTGGTGTGAATCTATCCTCTGCCACCCGTAAATCAAATTTTTGGGCGATGCGATCCAGATAAATACTGCGGATTGCGTAGTTATTCCTTAAACCAAGCGATATCGCATCACTCAACGACAGGCCGATCACTTCTCCAGAAGTTTCCCGGCTAAGACTGTAATCAGGTTCTGATAAAACCCATCGTCCCTGTTCAGATGCAAAGGTTTCTGTTTGAGGAAAACAGAAAAACAAAGTCAGCGAGCTATAAAGGAAATATTTTTTAATCATCACGTAATGCCTGTACCGGTTCCATTTGAGAGGCTTTATGCGCGGGATAAAAGCCGGAGATAAGCCCCGCTACGATTGAACTCCCTATTCCTAATGGAATAGATAAAGGAGCCAGAGAAAATGACCAACCAGAATAAAGAACAAAAATAATGGCGACGATGACTCCGACTAACGCACCAAGAATTGCGCCGGCAAAAGTCAGTGCCGCAGCTTCATACAAAAAAAGACGCCGGATATCTTGAGTTCTTGCCCCTAAAGCCATTCGCAACCCAATCTCTTTTCGCCGGGCCGAAACGTTCATCAGCATCACATTTGAAATTGCAATGCCGCCAGTGAGCAGCGAAATGCCGGCTAACCCGATCAACATAAAAGAAAAGGTTTTACTTTGTTCTGTCTGCCCTTTCAGTAATTGCTGAGCAACCCGAACATCAATGTTAACCTCTGGAAACTTTCGTTTGAGTAACGCCAATAAATCCTTTGCATCGGTTTCTGTGGTTGCGTTTGTTATGGTACGGGCGATGATGCCGTTCAGATCAATATTGGATGAGATTTTTCGCATGGCATTGATAGGAGCAACCACAACCGAATCGAGAGAAAAAGGAAAGATGGGGTTTTGCCCTTTTACCTCGAAAATGCCAATGACAGTGTATAAATAATTGCCAAGCTGAATCTGCTTGCCAATTATGCGGGATGGGTCCCCTTCACCAAGGGTAACCGCGACTTCATTGCCAATGACCAAATAAGGGGAGTGCTGATCATAATCAGAGATGAAGCGGCCATAACGAAGTCGCAATTGCATAACTTCTTCCAGTGCCGCAGAAGAACCTATCACGGTAAATGTTTCTGTTTTCCCGTTATATCGACCGGAAGAAGGAGAATAGATCCACGGTGCTGTTGAAGATAAACCAGGAATAGCCGTTGTCAGCTCGGCCATGTTAAGTGAGTTACTATCAACCCCATGATTATATGAGTAAAAATTTGTTGTAATGACGTTGATATCCAGCCCACTGAACATCTTTAACGCAGCCAGTGTGGCGTTATGTCCGGTATTCACAAATGCCACAATAGACGCACAACCAATAGCAATCCCGGATAAAGCAAGCAGAGAACTTTTCCCTGTTGCCATTAAGTTATGCCAGGCTTCTTTCCACATCATTAATACCGACATGCCATAGTTGCCGGACTGACGATTATCATGCATGCGTTGTCATCCTTTTGGTTTCATGCAACTGACCATCAATCATGCGTAATTCACGCTGCATATGGTTTGCAACCATAGCATCATGGGTTATTACAACCAGCGTCATCGCGTTTTCTGTGTGAAGAGAAGAAAGCAGTAATAAAATTTCTTCTGCCGTTTGTTGATCCAAATTACCAGTCGGTTCATCAGCCAGCAGTAATGAAGGTTCTCCGACCAATGCCCTGGCGAGCGCTACTCGCTGACGTTGCCCGCCGGATAAATCTGCCGGATAATGCATGGTACGGTGTGAAAGCCCTACCAAATGCAGTTTTTCTCTGGCAATTTTATGGGCCTGCGAGGCAGAAATACCACGGTAAAGAAGCGGCAGAGCGACATTTTCTGTCGATGTCATTCCGGCCAACAAATGAAAACTTTGAAAAACAAAACCAATTTCTTTATTACGCATTCTGGCACGAAGATCAGCATCGGCTGTTGACATATCAACGCCACAAAGAAAATATTCCCCCGAAGTAGGCTTATCCAGCAGACCGAGAATATTCAGTAACGTGCTTTTGCCTGAACCTGATGCGCCAACAATAGCGCAACTCTGACCGGCAAAAATTTGGGTGGTGATATTTTTCAGAATCGATACTTCGCCCTCCCCTCCATGTTGATAAACACGGGTTAGCCCTTGCATATTGATAACAGGTGATATCGGTATTGTGGAATGAAGCGAATTTATCTTTTCCATTATTTTTATAATATCTCCCTGCTTTAATGTCTACATTCATCTTTATTAAGATATCTGGCTTCTGATATCGTTAAGGAATTAATAGTCAAGTCAACTAAAATCAATGTTGTTATGGTACATTGCATTGCAATTATAAATAAATTATTTTCTTTGCGTGAATAATAGTGGAATAATTATTAATCATAAAACATGATAATAAAGATTAGATTCCTAATCCAGAATATAAAAACATATAAAGTTTATAAAATTTAAAATTGTAATATCTCCTGCTGATGATTTATATTTAGTATGATTTATGATAATAAATATATTTGACTTGAAAATTATAAAGTTATGACAGGAGAATGTTTATGTTCAAGAAATTATTAACAGTTGGAACATTAGCTGCAGCATTGATCGGTGGAATCGGGACTGCATCTGCATCTGCATCTACAGATATATCTAACGCATATTATGGTTGTTATGAAGCTCAATATTATGATATGGGGGGGACAGAGGTTAGAGCGTTTAGAACTGTTGTTTATTCCAAAGGCGACATTATAGCTGGTGATTTTAATGAAAATGGATATACATGGTATATAATATCTAATAAAAAAGATTGTGGTGATGGAAAATATGTCGTTCTCTATGCAAATAAAGAAAATCCCTGGTGAGCACCACTCTCAGTGTAGGTGGAATTTAAAAGAATATTTAAAATTACATAATTAAATCTACCAATTCCTTGAAGAACCTCGTTATTTTTAACGAGGTTTTTTATGAATAATAAAGCTTTCTATATTAAATGCATCAATTACAGTGCATTACTTTATGACTATAAATAATTTTATTTATGTAAAAATAGCACCATTATGATTTATCATAAAAAATAAAATATAGAGATGATTTCTAAATTTTAAAATTGTAATGTCATCTACTAATGACTTATATTTAAATGCACATTATCAAATACAATTTTGATAATTAATGTATTTAAGTTGCAAATTTTAAAACTATTACAGGAGAAAGTTTATGTTCAAGAAATTATTGACAGTTGTGGCATTGGCTGCGGGTGTTTTGTTGAGTAGTAACGCAATGGCACTAAATAATTGTCAGGTTGAAAACGTACCAAAACATCTTACCGGTAATCTTTATGAAATGTATGTTGTTAACCCTACAAATAACTTCGCAAATACCTTTGAAAGGTATGGTATCACATGGTATTTTAAAGGAAAAATTGGAAATGGAGAGTGCAGATATAATACTGGAAAGAAAGCCTATCAAGCTTATTATCAAGGAAGAAAATACTAATTCACCAGAGAAAATTATTATCATAATAAATTTGTGATGCAGATAAACCCCGTTTAAAACGACGGGGTTTTGGATATTATAATGAACGATGATATTCCCGATTTTCCATTATTAGTCGGTGGAATATTAGCAACAGGTATTGCCTTAACTGGAGGAATTGGAACTGCATCAGCAAACGTAGATATCCCCTGGAACAATTGCTATTCTTCTCCTATAGAATATAACAATGGCATATACACTAAATATCTTGTTAAAGATGGCATTGTTTTTCTTGATGTACGTAACGAGAATGGAATTAAATGGCATTTAAAAGGTTTCAAAAAATTATACGTCTGTGGAATGAATGTTTATGTTGGTAAATATGAAGGTGTAAAATAATAGGAATTTTGAGATTGTAAAACTACCTAGTAATGATTTACATTTGGTATATATTATCAAATATGATATTAAAAGTAATAAATTTAAATCATAAATTATTAAAGGAAATTTTTTATGTTTAAGAAACTATTAACAGGTGGATCATTAGCCGCAGGTATATTATTAACTGTGGGAACTGCATCAGCAAATACAGATTTTAACTATAACGATTGTTATAGTTCTGGAAGAACCCACACTGGCCTAAATGGTACAATATTTGTTTTATATGAAGTTCGTCCTAATTACGCTTTTGATAATGTATTTACTGATGGAAATGTTAGGTATTATTTACAAAGTGTTAAGCCGGTAGCCCCTCGTTGTGGTAAAGGATATGTTGCTTACTATGAAGGTAAGAAAATATAAAATCCTCTGGATAGCCTCTTATTAGAGGCTTTTTAGCGGAATGTTACTTTATGTCAATTTATCCTATATCCTTTTGCTAATCATCCTCGACATATGGTTATCAGGTTGAAATGGCCCCTTATTCTAACCGATGCAAACGCACTTTGATTTCATCAATATAAAATCGCTTTAATTTTTCTGGTTTAATATCAATTTTTATCAAAAAGCAGCAGAATTATGGAGTGATAGACAGGTCGCTGCAATTAAGTGGTTAGCTATTATGATGAATGCGTTAAATCGAATTGGAATAGCCTGCCGATATCATGTAGCGCCGTAATTATAGTTATTAACTACCCGCCTAAATCAGGCGGGCATGTAAATGATATTACTGCCCTTATTTAATCTTCCCTAATTCAGTTGTTCGCTAACAGAGGGCGCTAAATTTGATATTTGCAAAAAAATCAGTAACCTGAGAAAAATAATTGAATAAATTGCAAAAATGAAAATTACACTGGAAGAAATGCAGGTGTTTATTGCTGTGGTAGACAGCGGTTCAATAACTGCTGCTGCCGAACGATTGGATCTTACTATTTCCACTACCAGCCGGGCTTTGTTACGCCTTGAAGAGAAAATGGATAGTACTTTGTTATACCGTACTACTCGACGGATCAAACTCAGCGAAGAAGGTGCCGCATTTTTACAAAAAGCGCGTGAAGCGGAAATCTATCCACAAATAACACTGGAGCTGACCAATTATGAAGGTGTGACCAACTTGCTGGAAAAGCATACAGACATTGCCTTTCGTATTGGGTCGCTAACGGATTCTTCCCTGCATGCCACACTGTTAGGTCATAGTCAGTTACGTATTCTGGCAAGTCCTCTCTATTTACAGCGCTATGGAGAGCCTGAAACGGTTGAAGAATTACAACAACACTGTTTACTCGGATTTACTGCACCAGAAAATCTCAATGAGTGGCCACTGTACGACGGTGATAAAAAGGGTTTTAAAATTACGCCGACGATTGCCGCAAGCAGCGGTGAAATCTTGTGTAACCTGGCTCGAAAAGGTGTGGGCATAGTGTGTTTGTCTGATTTCATGACTCATGAGATGAGAGAAACAGGAGAGTTTAAACAAATATTACCTCACATCACTTTCGAGCAAAAACAACCGATTAATGCAGTCTATTACCGTAACCAAACACTTTCTCCGCGTTTGCGCTGCTTTATCGATTTTATTAAAAGCTATAGTTCAAGCCTTAATCGGTTGTGATATTAGCTATTGTCGACAAAGTGTAGCTGATTATTATCACCACAAATAAAAATGGAACCTTTATCTTTTTTTCCTCAATTTATAAGTGAGTGACATTTCAATGCATAAACTTAACTCATTTTTGGGCAAATTATCTTTTGGATCTAAAACTATCGCCCGATTTTTTGAATAAGTCAGTTCAGGAAAAAGAGTTCTAAACGTATCAATCGTAAGCGCTCAATTAAACCGT
>NZ_JBFPEZ010000155.1:0-2309 GCF_040838225.1 Xenorhabdus sp. SGI246 | reverse complement strand
CAAATTGTGACTAATACATGTTATCAATCCTTCGCGAATCCATTCATGACAACCGATTTATACGTCTCGTGTCCAGTATGCTCCGCGCCGGATATTTTGAAGACTGGCGATATAACAAAACCCTCAGCGGAACCCCGCAGGGGTCATTATGCGAAGCTGTACATAATCCCCCTTGCGGCGTACCTTTCTCGCGCGCTAGCCTCTCTCCGGTAGCGTGCACCATCGGCGCCGTTAACCAGCGTTCAATGTACAGACAGATCCACGGACTATTTGTATGTTTCCTCACCGCTTTCATGAGCAGGTCATGAGGAATATTGTCAAACAACCCTTTGATATCGAACTCCAGCACCCAGTCTTGCTGCCAGCATCGCTGCCTTGTGATCCTGATGGCTTCAATCGCCGATTTATTCGGACGATACCCGTAAGAATCCGGCAAGAAGAGCGGCTCAACCTGAGGTTCAAAGTGCAACCTGACCACCATTTGCACCACACGATCTGCCACCGTCGGGATCCCCAACAGACGTTCACCACCCGATTTCTTTGGAATGGCGACACCTTTGACTGCCGGTGGGTAGTAACTGCCTGAGGATAGACGATTCCAAAGCTTGTACAAATTGCCCTTCAGGTCTGATTCAAAATCTGCGATGGTTTGACCATCCACGCCTGCCGCGTCCTGATTGGCTTTCACCAGTAACCAGGCGCGGACGACCTCCTTTTTATCAATGACAAACGGTTTTGCCTTGCTTCCTGAACCTCCTCCTGTATGACAGTTGGGTTCTGGATCAGGCTGTCTGACGTGACCCCTTCGCTCCACGTTCATTACAAACATTTCCTCACTACTACGAGTCACTCCGCCCCTGTATCACGCTTTGGTACTCTCATGCTTGCCAATTCAGTGACTTGCATTTCTCCCTTGACATCGTGATGACAGGTTCCCGCAGTTCCCAGAAAGAGCCTGATACAAAGTCACGCCCACTTTACGCCGGACACCACCTGCGCAGCATTCGGACTTCACTCGCAGATTTATTCCGAGGTCTAGACGCGCCCTCGGTTTTGATGTCAATTCTCTGGATTACGACGCGTCCACATGGGTTCGGTTTTACTCGTCTCTTTGTATCTTACCTGCTGAACTAATGTTCAACTTTTCCTCAAACGCTCACGACCACCGCTCTTTACGGCAGCCGCTTGAGGGGGTTTGGAACCGACTTCCGACAGCAGACTCCGGTGGGCCTACCACCATCTCTTCCTGAGCTTATGCCACAATCCTGCGCTTATTCCTTATGCGACAAGCTTGTGTGCCTGCGGCACACCATCCAGTACCCAGTGTAAACTATTTTCGATAGCCCCATGTTGTCTTATGGCACCTAGTTGAAAGGCGGGAGAATCATGACAACGGCTTAAATAATAACGAAAATCAGAGGTCACTGTGTCAGAATAGCGTTCTTGTCGTATCGTTTCCGTTACCAGAAGAGCCTGAATATCTGGCCAAGAACTTAAGTATTTTGTTTCTGAGGTCAGCGGCAGAACCCACACGAGCATGAACAAAGAGATTATATCCGCTGTGGTGAATCCAGTTATTACAACGGGCTGTTCGTCGATGGATCAGGTTTTTTAAGGAAGGTGAATCCGCATTTGTCAGAAAATGATATTCTTATCCCGTGTCAGTGCTGTACGCATACATTTAACGGGGTTCCTATTCACCGCTGATTCAGTTAATTTTCACCATGGGAAAAAGAGTTAAGTACAGTATTTAACGCGCTTTTTCTGCATGTTATCCCTTTCAGCATTAATGAAAAGGGTCACAATCCGTGGTGCAAAAAATCCAGTCCACTTGGTACAACAGAGCAAAATCTCTGATTGTCAGCTTGTTGAGCCTGTCACTCAGTTTTCCGGGTCAGGCTCTGCCAGAAGAGCAAATCCAAGACCCGCAGGGACAAAAACTGGCCGAAATCACCACCCAATGGGGGCAACTGGCTCAATCGCAATCCCCTGACGAAGCGGCAAAAACAATAGTTGGCCAGCAGTTATCGTCGGCGGTGACATCAACACTGACACCCTGGTTGAACCAATATGGCAATGCCCGTCTCACTCTCCCTTTCGACAGCCACCTTTCGGTAAAAGACGTTTCATTTGATGGGTTATTGCCTTTTTATCAATCGGTTTCAGGTACGGCATTCAGTCAGCTCGGAGTAAAAACCCACCACGGTCAGACAACAACGGCAGTCGGATTCGGCTATCGCTATGTCGTCGATAATGGGTTATGGGGTACTAATGTCTTCTGGGATGCATTGTGGCCGGAGCAGCATCAC
>NZ_JBFPEZ010000154.1:0-1261 GCF_040838225.1 Xenorhabdus sp. SGI246 | reverse complement strand
CTCAAGGAGTTAGTAAAAATGTACCAGTGGCTCTCCATTGCCAGCGAGATATAAATTTATTAATCGCAATTCTCGGTATATTTAAAGCTGGAGGATGTTATGTTCCCTTAGATCCTGAGTATCCACATGAGTATATGACTCTTATTTTAGAGGATGCCAAACCAAAACTTGTACTAACTTCATCAAATACTACAGAAAAATTGAATAGGGTGGGGTATTCTGTTATCTCTTTAGAAGATACTGAAATCCTTTCTCACTCTTCTGCTCCTTTAAAACACCATTGTGACCCTGAACAATTGGCTTATATCATGTATACTTCAGGCTCAACTGGAAATCCTAAAGGAGTAATGGTACCACATCGACAATTACTAAATTGCTTACATTCTCTTTGGAACAAAATACCATTTGGTAAAAATGAGTTAGTAGCACAAAAAACCTCAATAGCTTTTGCTATTTCAGTTAAAGAATTATTATCAGGTCTACTAATCGGTACACCTTTGCATTTTTTCAAAGAAAATACAGTTAAAGATATTCCTACCTTTGTAGAAGAGATGGAACACTGGAAAGTTACTCGGCTGTATACTATGCCATCTCAGCTTGAATCTATATTAACGTATATTGAAACTACCCCAAAAAAATTAGCTAATTTAGATATCTTGTTTATTTCAGCTGAACCATGCTCAATGGATTTACTTGAGAGAGTACGTACTCTAATGCCATGGGTGCAAGTTTGGTATATTTATGGCTGTACTGAAATTAATGATATAAGCTATTCCATTCCAGAAAAAGATAATGGTAATAATACATTCGCGTCAGTCGGATATCCGATTGCAAACACTCGAGTATTTGTATTAGATAATTATATGCAGCTATTACCCGTTGGTATAATGGGAGAATTGTATATAGAAAGCGATAGCATTTCGCAAGGCTATTTGAATATGCCGGGATTAACTTCTGAGCGTTTTATAGCCAATCCATTTGATAAAACCGGTGGGCGATTATACAGAACAGGTGATATAGGTCGGTATTTGGAAAACGGTGCATTAGAGTTAATTGGACGCCGTGATCATGAAATAAAAATTCGTGGTTATTATGTTGATTTTCGCCAAATAGAAAAAATAATCACAACTCATTCTGGTATCAATGAAGTTTCAGTTGTTGGGTGGCAGCCCAAAAATGGAGAGAAACAGTTACTGGCTTATATAGCAGGAAGACAGTTACCAACTATTGAAGAACTTCGGCTTTATTTAAATGATAAACT
>NZ_JBFPEZ010000153.1:0-1202 GCF_040838225.1 Xenorhabdus sp. SGI246 | reverse complement strand
ATTGTGGTTTACCCATGAGCATATGGAAGGGCAGCAAACAGCCTACAACATGCTGATGGCATTTGAGTTACACGCGGGAATTCGCGTTGATTTGCTGGGCCGGGCATTTAATGCGCTGGTTTGCCGGCATGAAGCACTTCGGACAACCTTTGCGACAACGGATGACGGCTGCACTGTTCAGCGGGTTATGGAAGAGATGGTGCTGGACATTCCTGAGCTGCCAATAACTAACCCGGAAATGGAGCTGTATGTCAATGCATTCGCAAATGAAAGCTTTGATTTGGCTTCGGGACCGCTGCTCAAGGCTGTTGTGCTGAAGCCAGAGACCGGGTGTGCTGTCCTGCTGATAAACACCCACCATATTGTATCAGATGGCTGGTCTGAAGGCGTATTAACCCGGGACTTACAGTGCCTATATCGGGCTGCTGAGACCGGGAAAGAGGCAAATCTGCCAGTGCTGCCAGTGCAGTATACTGACTATGCCTGCTGGCAACGCCGGCAGGATCTCAGTGACCATCTGGATTTTTGGAAAACAACGCTGCATGGGTATGAGGATGGCCTGGATTTACCGTATGACTATCCCCGTCCGCCAACCCGGGCCTGGCGTGCAGGTCTGGTCCGGTACACCTACCCGAAGACCCTGTCACAGGGCGTTGCCCGGTTCGGCCATGCACAAGGGGCGACACTGTTTATGGTGCTACTGAGTGGCCTGGCTGTTGTGCTGCAGCGCTATACCGGTCGTGACGATATCTGCATTGGGACAACCACTGCTGGTCGTGATGCCGTGGAGCTGGAAAACCTTATCGGATTCTTTATTAATATTTTGCCACTCAGGCTGGATTTATCAGGAGAGCCGACAGCTCCGGAGTTATTAAGCCGGATTAAAGACACTGTTCTGCACGGGTTTGCACACCACGCTCTGCCCTTTGAACACCTGCTGAAAGAACTCAGGCTCCAGCGCGAAAGCAGTCAAGTACCGCTGGTACCGGTGGTAGTACGGCATCAGAATTACCGTCAGGCATCCCTGGAGCAGATAGGCCATGGTTTGTCAGTCAACCGGACGTTTTCTGTGGAAAAAATAACGACAAGTGAAATGGATTTCCAGTTTTTTGGTGACGGTGATGCACTGGAAGTAGTGATCGAATACGCCGCAGATTTGTTCTCAGAAGAAACAATACAGCGCCTTATCCAGCATCATCAAC
>NZ_JBFPEZ010000152.1:0-2813 GCF_040838225.1 Xenorhabdus sp. SGI246 | reverse complement strand
GCTTACTCTTTGTGGCGTATGACCTTATCCCATACGCCCAACCTGGGATCACGGCGCATTTGTCTTTACTGTGCATTAGGGGGGTTATGCGAAGCTGTACATAACCCGCCTTGCGGACATCCGCACACATTGCTGGACATCTCTTTACCCACTATGACGGGCGCCGTGATTAATACCTCGATCAATCTGAGGAAACGGCGATCTGATATTTTCTTCCGAAGTATATTCATTAACTCATCATGAGGTATCATGTTGAAATACTTTCGGATGTCAATTTCTACTACCGCTCCATTCCAGTTATGGAATGTTTGCTGTTGCAGTGCCTTTAATGCCGCATGGCAATTTAATCCCGGCCGGAAGCCATAGGAACAGGGCATAAACAACGGTTCATAAATCCGGCTGAGGATATCACTGACCGTAAGCTGGACAAGTTTATCCTCTGTGCACGAAATGGCCAGAGGCCGTTTACTGCCATCCTCTTTTGGGATCTCGGTTATCCGGGCTGCTTTCGGGTGATACGTCCCTCTGCGTATCCGCAGGATAAGATGTTGTATATTCTCATCCAGATGTTCACCGTAAGCGGCTTTTGTCATGCGATCAATACCCACGGCTTTACTCCCGTCCAGCCGCTGGAATTGCCATTTCAGCATGTCACCGTTCAACAAATGCCCTAAATTATTGAACACCTGCTGATTTCTCGCCTATACGCTCAAGTTTCGTTAACCATGATACTCCGTCGTTGCTGTGTACGGTCATTGTTGCCCTCTTACGTTCGATCTGTCTGCCAGCCCTTCGCTCCACGGTCATTACCCGTTTCACGGCTACTATGGCTGACTCCGACTTCCTGATACTCGTTTCTCTGGCCTTGTGTTTTAGCACTTGCGCCCGAAATACTCATTCATTGAGAAATATCAGGATCTCCTGGGTTCCGGACTGTTCTCTACAGACTCGCCGACGCCTGCGGCTCCGGTGTGTGCTGCTGAATGGGTAGTTGCCAGTATGACCATTCAGACGCTGCTGCCTGCTAGCTGGACAAAACTATCGGCACACACGATTAAATGTATTTCGGCGCTATCACGTTCACCTTTTGGTTTCGGCTCGAGTGTTTCGCTGTCTACGCTTCATCTCCTTTGTTACCGCCGGTGATGCAAGACTCGCTACGTAGTGGTCTGGCTAATCCCTTTCTACGACGGGACTTTCACCCGCAAGATCAGTACAGCTTTGCCCAGCGCACTGTCCATTTCATTAACCCATTTCACGTTATGCCTTGTCATTTTGAATTTGGATATTATGACATATTAGTATGATTCTGCTATATCTTCTTCACTCACGCCCAAGCAACGGATCAAAGAACTTGAACAACAACTGACTGAAATGGAAAAGAAAGCCGAGTTTTTTGAGACGGTCGTTGAGGTGTTAAAACGGGATTATGGCGTCAGTCTCGTAAAAAAGCCACGAGGCAGGCCATCCAGGAGAAAAAAATAGCCGACTTCAAGGTGGTTCAATGTTGCCATTACCTGAGGCTTACACGACAAGCTTACTATCAGCAATGTCAGCGGGCTACAATAAAAGCGAAGCATGAGCAAGATGTGCTCAGGCAAGTCCAGTCAATCCGCTTAAAACAACCCCGTATTGGCACAAGAAAGCTTCAGTACCTGCTGCATCAATCCTGTGCATTGAAAATAGGCAGGGACAGTCCGTTCGAGTTACTCAGGGCTCACCATCTGTTAGTTATGCCCAGACAGGCTTACCACAAAACGACAGACAGTCGCCATCGTTTTGACTGTCACCCGAATTTACTCAAAGCAGGCCCCAATCAGGTTATTCCCACGGGGCCGGAACAAGTCTGGGTTGCTGATATCACGTATCTCCCGGTGAAAACAGGGGAAGCCTATTTAAGCCTAGTGACAGATGCCTGGTCACGTAAAATTGTGGGATATCATGTGCACGATAACTTAAAAACAGACTCGGTTATCAAGGCATATAGACAGGGCTTAAAAAGTCGAAAATTGACGGGACAATCGCTGATCCATCATTCAGACAGAGGGTTACAATATGGTTCAAAACGCTATCAAGCGTTACATGCCAGCAATGCGGTCACATGCTCAATGACCGACAGCTATGATTGTTATCAGAATGCCTTGGCAGAGCGGGTTAATGGGATACTGAAAAATGAATTTTTACTTTGCAGGCCCGCTAACCTTGAAGAAGCAACGAAAATGGTAAGTGAATCGATAGAGATTTATCATCAGTACAGACCTCACTTAGCCCTAAAATATAAAACGCCCAATGAAGTCCATCATCAGGCACTAATCAGTGTCAACGTATATCAGGACTAGACAGTCCGCCCAATCCAGACCAATATGAGCAGCAAACTGATTTATCGCAGTCATTACCATCTCCTTTTTTCATCGGGGATGGGTATGCATTCCACGCTCTTCGAAAGAAATATATCCAGCAGTTTGTATGCATGCCCTGAGTATTCGTTAGCGAGCATGGAGCACTTACTGGCTCGAAAGAAAAGCGGTGATCATCGAATGGTTCTCGCTCAATATTCGTAACCAATAAGCGCGTACCCTGAATCACCTAACAGTGTAATTCTCAGGGTGTGAATGTATATATCTCGCGCATATCGGAAGACCTCTAAAATTGAATGGGCCGGTTTTGCAGGATACTTATAATCTCTGTCGATCCCTGGGAGATTAGTGTCTGATGTTGTCATGATTGCAGCTAATGGACATCAGCTGCAGGGTGTTTAAGTAGTTTAATTGGTTAAAATAAAAAATATAAATGTTGCTAAAATAATTTATCTA
>NZ_JBFPEZ010000151.1:0-9173 GCF_040838225.1 Xenorhabdus sp. SGI246 | reverse complement strand
GTGTCTTATCGCGTAAAACTTGCTGAAGTTTCTCTTCCTGAATGGGGTTGAGTAAACGTTGTTCTAATGCGCGACGCCCACGTTTGCCCTGAAGCAAGGCTCCATCTCCGCTGTTTTCCCAGGCTCTTATCCAAATACAAATGCTGTTGTAGCTGATATCTAATGTTTCAGCGATGGTATTCCGCGAGATCCCTTGCTGATACATGCGTATCACCAATTGCCGATTATATTGCTGTATCTCTGGAGGAAGTTGTCGAGTATCTTTTTTCATCTTTCCATAATACAACAATTATTCGTATTTGAACACCGAATTAATATCAAAGAACTAAAAATACTCCAAGAAAAAACACTGTCAGAGCCGGGATGTGAAATATTCTTCATACAGCAATCTAATAAAACCCCCAACACATTTATTATGTGGGAAAAATTCATTAGCCAAGAGGCATTAAAACAACATTTTGAATATGATCATACTAAGAATTATTTGTCATTAGACTTAACCGAAGTGGTGCAAGTATTTACAGCAGACACAATTTGAAATCCATTGGGTAAAAATATTCTTTGTTGAAACCTTACTAAGGAGCTGTTTTTGGTCACTCGAATAAATTATGCCAACTTACCGCAAGTAAAAGGCCCTTACGTACATGCGACAAGACATCACAACCTATTATATATTTCAGATCTCACTGCACTAGGCACAGCATCACAAGATCACGATGTTGAATCACAAACTCTTGCGATCCTCCAGCAAATCACACCAATCTTTGAGCAAGAGAAATGCCAAAAATCCGATTTAATCAAACTCACTATGGTAGATTCCCGCCAATAATGCAACACAAGGCAGGTAGCGATAAATAATATTTCTATATGCGTGTAGCCTGCCGTATAACACAGCAGAGCTACATATTTTATATTCAGACGATCCCGCTTAAGTTCTCAGCCCTCTACCCGACTCGATCAAATACCACGCTAATAAGTAAAAACCGAGAATAAACATACCTAACATACCTAATGTCATTACCAGAGACACATCAGTAATACCGAGGAAACCATAGCGAAATCCACTGACCATATAAACAATTGGATTTAGCTTCGATACCATCTGCCAAAATTCAGGCAGTAAAGTCAGGGAATAAAATACACCGCCCAAATAGGTTAATGGCGTCAGAACAAAAGTCGGAATGATGCTGATATCATCAAAGGTTTTCGCAAAAATAGCATTCAACAAGCCAGCTAATGAAAATAAGATCGATGTTGCCAGTAAAGTTATTACGACCATTGCCCACGAGTGGAGCTGTAACGGCACAAAAAGCAAAGAAACCAGTGTAACTAAAATGCCTACACATACACCACGGGCCACTCCGCCGCCGACAAACCCGGCAATAATGACATGTGTTGGCACAGGCGCAACCAGCACTTCTTCAATACTACGCTGAAATTTAGCACCAAAAAAGGAAGAAGAGACGTTTGAGTATGAGTTAGTGATCACAGACATCATAATCAGACCGGGAACAATAAACTGCATATACGCTACGCCCCCCATTTCCCCAATACGGGAACCCACTAGATTGCCAAAAATGACAAAATAGAGAGACATAGTAATCACTGGTGGTAGCAAAGTCTGTACCCAAATACGACCAAAGCGAGTAACTTCTTTAATCCAAATAGTTTTCAATGCCACCCAGTATAATTGGATCATTGACGAGCTCCTTGGCTATTATTTGTCAACCCGATAAACAGCTCTTCCAGACGATTCGCTTTATTACGCATGCTGTTAATTTGGATGCCCTGCATACTCAATTGGGAAAAAATATCATTTAATCCCTGCCCACGTTTCACATCCACTTCTAATATGGTGGTATCCACCAAACGATAGCCATAACCCTGAAGGACTGGCATATTTCTTTTCGGTGCTAAATCGAATAAGAACGTTTCCAGTTCCAGTTGGCTGAGTAAATCCTTCATGCTGGTATTTTCTACCAACTCACCATTCTGAATAATGCCAATATTACGGCAGAGCATTTCAGCCTCTTCCAGATAGTGAGTTGTCAGGATGATAGTTGTTCCCTGTGCATTCAAAGTTTTCAAAAATTCCCACATAGAGCGACGTAGTTCAATATCCACGCCAGCAGTAGGCTCATCTAAAATTAATAAATTCGGCTCGTGTATCAAAGCACGGGCAATCATTAGACGGCGTTTCATACCTCCTGACAAACGGATTGCCCGTTCATTGCGCTTGCCCCATAGATCCAACTGTGACAGATAGGTTTCCGCCCTGCTTTGCGCCACATCGCGCGGTACACCGTAATATCCTGCCTGATTCAATACAATCTGAATCACTGTTTCAAATGGATTGAAATTAAATTCCTGCGGCACTAAACCCAACTGACGTTTGGCATTGACCAAATCCGTATCAATATCGTAACCAAATACGTTGACCTTACCGCTACTTTTATTAACCAAAGAGCTGATGATGCCGATAGTAGTCGATTTTCCTGCACCATTTGGCCCCAAAAGCGCGTAGAAATCGCCAGCTTCTACACGTAGATCAATCCCGCGCAATGCTTTCACTCCACCTTTATAGGTCTTCGTGAGCTGAGTTAACTCCAATGCATAAGCCATAAGTCAAAAACACCTTTATTCTTTGCTATTTTTGAATGCAAGATAGAGATTATGCCATTATTTTCCCTATACTTCTTTTCAATGATAGGGATCAAAGCAAAAACATTACTCAATTAAATATTAAATTCTCAATTAATGTTGTATATGATTCTATCTTAAAATGTTGCCAGGCTATTAGTCATGATGAGAAAAATTGAAGAGCTGTTCGCCAGAAACAAGCAGTGGTCTAAATCCGTAAATGAAGAAAATCCGCATTTCTTCAATGAATTATCAAAAGCACAAAAGCCCCACTTTCTATGGATAGGCTGTTCGGATAGCCGTGTACCTGCTGAAAAGCTTATCGATGCTGCACCGGGTGATCTTTTCGTTCACCGGAATGTTGCGAACCTTGTTATACACACCGATTTAAATTGTTTATCTGTTGTACAGTATGCTGTCGATGTTTTACAAGTTGAGCATATTATCATCTGTGGTCACTACGGATGCGGTGGTATTGAAGCGGCAGTAGACGGTACTGAATTAGGCTTAATCAATAACTGGCTACTCCACATCCGTGATTTGTGGTACAAACACAGCTCAATGCTTGGCGAGTTGCCGCCTAATGATCGACTGAATCGTTTATGTGAACTAAATGTTATTGAACAGGTTTATAACCTTGGTCATTCAACTATTATGCAGTCAGCGTGGAAACGTGGGCAAAAAGTGATGATCCACGGTTGGGTATACGGTTTGAAGGATGGTGAGCTATATGATCTGGATATTACCGCGGACAGCCGGGAAAAATTGGAACTAAACTACCGCCAGGCAATCTCCAAGCTGGCTAATAAAAAATAACAAATTTCTGTAAAAATAAATGGCAGCTAAAACTGCCACTTATTTACTGCACCAATGCTCTTGTGCATTAGCACAAGAATTTACTCTCCCAGCAGAGTAACATGGCCGATATAAGGCAGATGACGATAGCGCTGAGCATAGTCAATGCCATAACCAACCACGAATTTATCTTCAATCGAATAACCAATCCATTCAACTGGCACATCAACTTCACGACGGGATGGCTTGTTCAGTAACGTACAAATTGCCAACGAGTTTGGTTCACGCAAGGCCAGGATTTCACGAATTTTATTTAGTGTATTGCCTGAATCGATAATATCTTCAACGATCAACACATCTTTACCACGAATATCTTCATCCAGATCCTTCAGAATTTTCACATCGCGGGTAGAACTCATTCCATTACCATAGCTGGACGCTGTCATAAAATCCACTTCGTGAGGAACCTGTATTTCACGGCATAAATCTGCCATGAAAATAAACGATCCTCTTAACAAGCCAACCAATACTAGTTCACGATCGCTATTGCGGTAATGCTCTGTAATCTGTTGCCCCAATTCAGCAATGCGTTGCTTAACCTCCTGCTCGGAGATCATTACTTCTACAATATGTTTCAATTTTCACATACCCATTTGTTTTAAAACAATAAATTCACCTTTAATTATGTGATAAATCACCCATATTGATACACCGAGTGATATACGGTTAATCGCATAAAGACGGACACATAAGAAAACATGAGAACAAAATATTGGCGGAGTATACCAGAAGGTATCGATTGCGGTAAAAGAGGAAGCTGGGTTTAGATGAATGTCTATCGGCAAAGATCGTTGTCTGTGAGTAGGCCAGTATGCCAAATGTTACGACCTTGTGAAGAGGTTGCGACGTATTGCGTCGAAAGCTATTGATATGACGTCACGAATGTTTATGTCAGTGAAAAGATACCCCGTTACGGCTATCTTCCTGATGATTTTCAAATGGAACTGATTATTTTTATGATTTATCCCGAACCTTGCGTTCAATCAATCGACCATACGAATCAAAATAGCGACCAGGACAGATTTATGAGGGATGTATTTCGAATTACCGGGTCAAGATTCCGGTGAGGCCGAAACCTCCCCTGCCTGAATCACCATTGAAAGGCTGATAGCGGCACTGGTAGAAACATCCCTACCAATGATCTTGACTCAGGGATGCGAAGCCCTGACCATTGGATTTTGCCAATGGCGGGGCTACCTTAACTGATTGGTTTATCTGGTTCAATAAGCGAATCAGTATAAACGCTTAACTTTTTGTGTTATATGCATTAATAATGCAAGATGATCTTGCTACTCTGCGCTTAAGGCAAACACGATAAATCTTCCACATGTCAAAATATATAAAAAAGCAAATAGTCCAAATAAAAACGGGTTAATTACATAAATTAACCCGCCCGACATATTTATAACCTCATTAATTTAGTCTTTTACAGGTATCAAATCTGCATCCCAAGCCTCAAATTCATCCTTGTTTGAGGAATGATTACATGAGGAACACAAAGGAAGTATATATTCTCTATTACCATCCCCGCTTTTGATTACATGCCCTCCAACATCAGCAGAACCGCTGCATGTACGAGATTCACATTCTTCAGCCTTCTTGCCTTTTTTCTTCTCCCAGAAATCTAACCAGCTATTATAACCAGCAGGAGGATTTTTATTTGATGTCTCGTTTTTGTTTTTCACTTTAATATAACTCATTCCATTATCCTTTTATTTTTATGAAAATAATTAACATCGCTGAGCAGCGATAGATTATTAAATTCCACCCAGTGATAATTAGATATTTAAACTTATATTTTCTCAATGAAAAATAAGCGTTCTACATGATAACCATATAAAATAAAAAGTTAATACACATGCTAATATAAAAATAAAATTTATGACATTAGTCTCAATTCAAGAGGCAGGGAATTACCTCACCAAATAATTTATTTTTTGAATTTTTTATCCTCTTGACATTTTCAGTGTTTTCTAAATTACAAATAAAATGAGTTATAAAAGATTAAATTTACTTCTTAAATAAAAACCATTATGTAATAATAAAACTGCACAATATTTTATATATTCCTTCTCAATTTGTGGTTGTCCACGGTGTTTTACCCTGACACCAGATATTAAAGCGTTTGGTCAGCATTTCTGTCCATTGAGAGGAAATGCTCCGCGCTTTCTGTGTAGATAAAGAATGTGTTTCTCCAGTCAGAATATAATTGTGCAGTTCGTCATTGCTGAGTTTACTATTGGTCGGCTGGTTCTTCGCCTGATTACGTTCTTCATCAGACAGCGCTTCATAACAGGCAATTTCCGTATTCAGCATATCAGACTGATTGCGCAGTTCGTCGAATTGTTTGGCTTCGTCAGTGGCTAGTGAACGTTTTTCGTCTTCTGCTCTAGTAAGCAGTGAACGCATTTGATGGGTTAAATCGGCTTTTTGCTGGCGTAATTCATTCGAGTAGTTTTTTCATGGTGTTTTTAGTTAATTTATTTTTAACACCTTGAAAAATAATAAATTAACTTAATTATGATAATTAAGCATACAATAGAATGAACAGGATAACTTACAGCAGTGGTTATCTATGTTCAATTTTTTTAAAAAAAAGAATAGCGATTCAAAATTGAACCGCCATAGTGGTGCTAATGAAAGTATTGAAGTATTTTACTCCACCATTTTTTATGGTCTATTGATATCTCATAGGCATTGGAAAAATCATCAGAATTAACAACAATAAAACTATCATAAAAAGGGGTGGATTTATCATTATTTGGAAACATCGGATTACTACCTAAAACATCAAATTTACCAGCCATATAAAATGGAGAGCTTTGTCCGATATAATTATGATTAACATCATATAGAACAACAAAAACAGGGGGCCTTTCTACGGTCAGAAAATACATTCCAAATAAATTTATTGGCAATGGTTTATAATACTTAACAGTATACTCTCCATTTGTGTTTTCATACAATTTAAATTTATCCATAAGAAAAGTAGCGTGTGATAGAAAGAACCACCAAAAAAAAATAATCCCCAACATGAAAAACAATATTTTCTTCACTATATTATTTAAAATCATAGCTCTACTATCCTATGTGCAGGTAATGGGGACATCCACAATACATCAGAAAACACTATAAAATCTCCACCTGCATTACGCTTCTTTTGCCACATCTGGAAGTCATCATTATAGATGGGAACAGTTCCTGAATATTCACCAGCTAATTCTTTCCATGCGTTTTTTTCATAAAGCCCCATGTAAGCTATTGTTTTAGTTTTATTTAACACCCCATTTTTATGCCATACACCAAGAAATTCACCTTTTGTTATAAAATCATAACTATCTTTCAAATAAATACCAACAAGCTCTGTAATAAACACCTCTTTAGAGTTTCTTCTCTCAACATGCCCTCTTACTGCTAATTTTATCGTTGCCTTACCTATAGCCCCATAATAATCATCTATAGTATCGAGCATAGAACCTATCTTTCTGGAATTAACCTGAGCATATGTATCTAATTCAATGGCTGAATCAGTATATCCTATATGTTTATCTTTACTTTTAATTAACCTTTTTTTTAGCAATAATATTCCCTTAGGTGAAGCCCACATGCTATGTAGCTCTTCTACAAGCTCTCTTACTTGTGTATAATTAAGCGCCCAAGTCATTTTAACTATTGAGTCATTCACTTTTTCTTTTGGAATATTTACCGAGTCTCCAATTACTGCATAAAGTTCTTTTGTTGCTTCAGTAAAAGCAGACGCAGGTTTAGTATCAAACCAATGGCGCATTAATTTTGGTGCCATCTCCCAGCCCATTTTCTCCATTGCATCAGGGATTTGGTTTAAATAAAAAATATCCATTTCAATTTCTGTATTTTTTCCACCTTTAACGGTTTTAGTTTTAAAAATCGACATAATTAAATCCCTATTTTTGTCTGAAATAAATATTTAACTTCAAGGCTTTCTTCTTTTTTGGCATCAAACTGTTTTGTCATTCCAGATGTTTGACATATTCCCTCAATCAATCCTTTTTCCGTTTCCACACCATACGCAATATCTCGGCAGCCACTCCCTTGATGTTTCAGTATGAACTTATGGCTAAATAGAGCCGCAACAGCTTCTTCAACCAGCGGTTTAATATTCGAGAATCCAGACAAAAGCGGCCTGCTTTCTTCACGCCCGGATAATTGCGTGATGCTATAACCTGATGTACCAGCAATAAGATGCCTGCATGAAATAGATTTGTAATCTAGCTGTACCGTTTCATACGGTATTTGGTCATTACTATTTATTGAGTGGGGATAATAGCAGGTAAAATCAACAATGGTTGCGCCTGTTAGCTTGATTTCATAAAAGGCTTCTAATTGCCCCATTTGGCTGGTTCGATAACATAAAAAAACGGCCTCTAACAATTCGTTACCATCGATTGCCATTGCTAACAGCGGCGAGGATTTATCAATGGGTTTAGTAAAGCTGACAGGGTGATGATGCGCGTTCTGGTTGCGGCTCACTGAATGGCTGACACTCAATACCTGTATTTCATCTTCCCGGCCTGTCTGATAGCGGTTTCCGATGGATTCGGGGGTTGAACATCCCGCTGAAATTAATCCCTGTTTCTTGCCTTTTAGTGATAAGTAGATAACGTGTGACATCGTGTCTCCTGTAATCTGACTTCCGATAAATATCGAATGAATAAAACAGGATACAACAGGATTATTTATGGATTCCAGTATGCGTAAAAGTCCATCAATGAAATTGTGATTAACGTCTGTTATTAAATAAAATCAGATAATTACATCATTTAAATTTCAGGTAATACCAAAAAATAAAACGGATACACTGCATATGCTTTCTCTGACTTTTATTTACCTGCCAAAGGTAGTCCCCTGAAAATCTTTTTACTCCCTTCAACTGTGCACCCTATCCAAAAACTAGGTAATAATTATGGTTGTTGTTCATAGGGTGCACAGTTAAGCATAATTCCCCATCTTCATGCCTAACTCTTTCCCTAACGAAACCAAATAAGCACAGAAATTATACAGCGGATCGGAGTTATTTTTCACAAGAGTGCTTCGTTAGAATCACGTTGCGCCTGTAGCAGTTTTTAGCCTTATTCTGGTCGGCAAATTCGTTTAATAGATGGCGGATAATCACAGGCAATTCCCAGCTAATTTTTTCCGATGATTCCGGGGCTTTTTCTGACTCTTTGACCAGAATATTAAACGGGAATATCATCCACCGCATGAGACAGCTATTGATAGAAATGCGGAGCATGTTGCCGGATATTTTCCCCGACTGCCGATTCTGTGAATGCGATCCCGTTATAGTTCATGAGCCAATGCTCAGGGGCGTGGAGTGTCTTTTGCTTCTACAATATGTTTCATTATAAATATAACCAGTTGATTTTACTTTAAATAACCACAATAACCATCAATAATGAGCGTGATTATTTACACACCGATCAACCCCATAAGCTCATCGAGGACATAAAATAACGCGATGCTCGACTTTTATGGTGAGTTGAAATGACATAGCCGCTCCTTTATAACTTTAAGTCGTCAAAAATAGAGAAATAAAGGAACAAAAGGCTATGTCACAGCAAGATTTTATCATTTGGGTGTTTTGTTGGGTAGATGACAATTTAACGCAGTTACAGCAAGGTATGCGATTCAGAAGCCGG
>NZ_JBFPEZ010000150.1:0-1586 GCF_040838225.1 Xenorhabdus sp. SGI246 | reverse complement strand
CAGAACTCTTTTTCGAAAATCCAGACTGTAACCCATTTCACTTTATGCCTTGTCATTTTGGATTTGGATATTATGACATATTAGTATGATTCTGCTATACCCGGACGTTATTGTCATTATTTCAATCCAATGATGAATTTTCATTGTCTATTACTGCAAATGAGAATGATAACGATTTGAAAATAAGCAAACGCACAGACAGGCCGTCAGAAAATGTTGCTCCTGCCGGGAATGAGTCGTCATGATATTAACAATGAAACAATTTTAATTTGTAATTAATTTTAACGGAATGATTAACGCCTTTCTATATTGAAAAGCCGCCGGGTTGGGTTGTTGATAACAGGAAAAAATGATGCACGAAACAGAAGAAATAATGGGCTGGGAAGAATTATTAGACGAGTACTTTTTTTCACATATCCTGAGACCGGATACCGAGTGGAGTTACCGTAAAGTGGCGAAGGGATTTACCCGGTTTATGGGGGAAGCGGCCTCACCAGCGCAGGTTATTCACCGGGATGTGCTGCGGTGGCGGCGCCATCTTCTGGTGGAGAAAAAACAGTCGAGCCACACCTGGAATAATAAGGTGGCTCACCTGCGGGCAATCTTTAATTTCGGCATGGAGCAAAAACTGCTGCCCCACACCGAAAACCCGTTTAACAATGCGGTGGTTAAAAAAGAGAAGAAAAAGAAGAAGATTTTGAGTCAATCGCAGATAACCCGTATTAATCTGTTGATGGGAAAGTTTGCTGAAGAAGAAAGAACCGGGGTGATGCCACGGGGAGGGCGTTGCGCCCTGTATCCGACCGGGTATTGGTCAACAGTACTGGCGACATTGCGCTTTACGGGGATGCGCCAGAACCAGTTACTGCACCTGCGGCTGCGGGATATTAATCTGGACAGCAATTATATTGAACTGGGGCTGGAAGGCAGTAAAAACCACAGTGAATGGGAAGTACCGATTATCCCGCCGCTCAAACCCCGGCTGGCAAAATTAGTGGAAAGGGCGATGGCTGCCGGCGCTAAAGCCGACGATCCGATTTTCGATCTCAGCCGGTTAAGTGTGCCGCACCCCAGCCGGCTTTCCCGTTACCAATATGATATCAACCGGGAAAAACAGCAGCTCCGTTCTTTCTTTCGCCGGCTGTCCAGAGAGTGTGATTTTGCGGTCTCGCCCCACCGTTTTCGTCATACCGTGGCCACGACATTGATGAAATCGCCGGATCGGAACCTGCCGTTGGTGAAAAGATTACTGGGGCATCGTAATGTCGCGACCACGATGGAGTACATTGATCTCGATATGGAAGTAACGGGCAAAACGCTGGAGCGGGAATTGGGTTTGTACACCGATCGTTCTGATGATAAGGAATAAAACGGATTAAAAAGAACAGGGCGGCTTTCAGTCAGGAGGATGGTATTGACTGAACTGCCCTGCATCAACAATGGAGGGTATATGGTATGAAAAGATGATTGATACCGGACTGGCATCCCGCGAAGTTTTCACCTCACTTGACATCAGAATCAATTACTGAAATCATTATCTTAAACGAGAAAAGGGTAACTGTTAAATGTATTAGCTCAAACTCGAT
>NZ_JBFPEZ010000015.1:0-46530 GCF_040838225.1 Xenorhabdus sp. SGI246 | reverse complement strand
CGACATCGGTGGCAGTCAGGGTGATGTCATTGTCCAGCGCTTTGTCGTTGACACGGCGGGTTAATGGCACCCATTTCTTCTTAGTATTTTCTGGATTAGCTAAATCATAGGCTTTTTGGGCTAACTCATTAGCTGATTTCACGGCTTTTGATGTTGCTGCATGGGCTTCACTGTCACTGTTTACAGCATTACTTAAAATAACAAATCCTTTGTTTTTCAATGTGGCATCTGGATGGTTACGGCTTTCTGCATGGTCTCTGATTCTGTCCCTTACATATCTGCGAGTTGCTAAGCCAGAAAATAATTCTTCAAACGAACCTACCAAATTTATGTTATCAATAGGTAATAGCATACGAATTGTTTGTTCATGCATCTGTGATTTGTACAGTTCAGCACAGTTTCCGATAGCAACTAGCGTACCACTTTTATCAAACAGACCTATTTCACGGATCCACCAACTACCCTCATCTTCTGGGAGTACCTGTTCAACAACAATTTGGTTAGGGTTCTTAGGATCAATGAATAATCTGTCAATTTCTGCACGATATCTTTCGTTAATCAATTGAGTTTGATTAGTATTAGGTGTTGGCAAATTTCCGTCGCCAACTGCCATGTGTGTAATTTCAAGCTTGTTACCTGAGGTTGCAGCGTTTTCCAGCTTATTGGCACCTGAATCTGTCAACAATGAAAAATATTTCGTACTCATGTAATCCCCTTATTTATCAATGACAAGTCAATGGAATAATTCACAAACCCGCCTGTTACAACACAAGTCCCTGTAGCATTTGCCTGAGCTATAACAGTTGACTGTTTAATAAGCTCATTGTTTTGGTAAACATGTGTTCGTGGAGAAATGTAGGCAGGTCCTGCCTATATGAGACATACATTGCATCTGCAAGATTAAGCGGATTAATTATCTGGAAATTCAAATTAAATCAAAATAATGAAATTTGTCAGAAATGAAAAAACCGACATAGTGTCGGTTTTTGTCAGTAAATGATGTGTCTCACTGAGTAAATTATTCTTTCACCTCTTCTTCTACTTTGAGCAAGGTGATTTTCACTTTGTTAATGCGATGACTAGTGATTTCCAGTGGTTCAAAAAGATAATCGCCAATCTGTAGTTGTTCCCCTTGTTGTGGAATATGTTGTAGATGTTCCATTAACAGGCCCGCCAGTGTTTGGTATTCGCGTTTTTCATCCAGTGGTAGTGGAATATAAAGTATCAGATCATCCAGCGGCATAAATCCATTAGCAATCCAATGCCCTTCTTCTGTGACCTGAATATCATGGCGAGCATCAATCTCTCCACTACCTACAGGCAAGTTTCCTGTGATGGTTTCCATTACATCTGTGACTGTGACAATACCTTCAACGGAGCCAAATTCATCAACAACAAAAGCAAAATGAGTTTGTGCTTGACGAAATTGTTCTAACGCCTGAAGTAAAGAGAGAGATTCAGGGAAAATCAAAGGCTGTTGTACTAATTGCCGCAAATTAAATGTCTTATGAGTGAGTTGTTGATTAAGGATATCAATCACATGAACTACACCCAGCGGTTCATCACTGGTTTTTTCATCCGTGACGACAATCCGAGTGTGTGGTTTTTGCTCCAGTAATACAGCCAGTTTGTCAGTCGGTGAGTGAACATCAAGGTAAACCACGTCGTGGCGTGAGGTCATGATGCTGCTGACTGTACGTTGTGCGAGACTAAAAACGCGGGCAATCATTTGCCGTTCTTGTGGTTCAAAAACTTCTTTATGCTCTTCATGATCCGCGATCAAACTGGAAGTATGGTTATCCAAATCCGCACTTTCACGTCTGCCATTTAAAATATGGAGGACAGCTTCTGCGGTTCTCTCGCGCAGTGAGCGTGAAGCACTCAGAAATTTGCGACGATTGAAGTGGGCGAATTGATTTAGTGCTTCGATCATAATAGAGAAGCCAATGGCAGCATAAAGATAGCCTTTGGGTATTTTGTAGCCAAATCCTTCGGCGAGCAGGCTGAACCCAATCATCAATAGAAAACTGAGGCACAGTATTACGATGGTAGGATGAGCATTAACAAACTTTGTCAGAGGCTTACTGGCCCATATCATCAGGATCATGGCGATGATAACCGCAGTAACCATGATACCAATATGATTAACCATACCCACAGCAGTAATAACGGAATCCAGTGAGAAAACAGCATCTAAGACAATAATCTGTACTACAACCGCCCAAAAACTTGTTCCTTTACGCTGTTGATTGGTATGCAGGATTTTTCCTTCCAGCCGTTCATTCAACTCCATTGTGGCTTTAAATAGTAGGAACATTCCCCCAACCAGCATAATTAAATCACGGGCACTGAATGGATGATCCCACAAGGTCAGCAATGGTGTTGTCAGAGAAATAAGCCAGGAAAGGCTGAATAATAAGAGCAACCTCATCAGCAGAGCACAGGACAAACCAGTGAGACGGGCTTTATCTCTCTGTTTTTCAGGGAGTTTATCTGCCAGAATGGCAATAAAGATTAAGTTGTCAATTCCGAGAACAATTTCTAAAACGATAAGTGTGGCCAGACCTGCCCATATCGTTGGATCAGCGATCCATTCCATATAGTTTATTTTACCTTTTACTGTGACGGCTTGTGCCGACCTCTGAATAATGAGGATTGATTGTCAAAATATCAATAGGCGATTTATTGCAGTTGGAAATTTTTTCAGCAAAAAAACAGTATCACAATATCGGTTGCATCAATAACTATCCCCGATACCCATTCCTGAGTTAACATGTGATCTCATTAACAAATTGTCTACTATATTTTGTTGTACGCGATATTGTTACATGTACAACGTTTTGGCAGGCAGCAAGTCATTATCAGACGGGAGTTATTCATGTCCAAGCAACAGATCGGTGTTGTCGGTATGGCGGTTATGGGACGCAATCTGGCGTTGAATATTGAAAGCCGTGGTTACTCTGTATCAATTTTTAACCGCTCCAGCGATAAAACTGATGAAGTTATCGCTGAAAATCCAGGGAAAAAATTAGTTCCAAGTTATTCCATTGAAGAGTTTGTCGATTCGCTGGAAAGGCCACGTCGTATTCTGTTAATGGTTAAGGCAGGTGAAGCTACGGATAAAACCATTGCATCTCTGACGCCGCATTTGGATAAGGGTGACATTCTGATCGATGGTGGCAACACCTATTTTCAGGATACTATCCGCCGTAATCGTGAATTATCCGCTCAAGGTTTTAACTTTATTGGTACAGGGGTTTCCGGTGGTGAAGAAGGTGCATTAAAAGGTCCTTCAATTATGCCGGGTGGTCAGAAAGAAGCTTATGAACTGGTTGCACCGATTTTGAAAGAGATTGCTGCTCAAGCAGATGGTGAGCCTTGTGTGACTTATATTGGCCCAGATGGAGCAGGTCACTACGTGAAGATGGTTCACAATGGCATTGAGTATGGTGATATGCAGCTAATTGCTGAAGCTTATTCTCTGTTGAAACATTCACTGAATCTGAGCAATCAGGAACTGGCGGATGTATTCAATGATTGGAATCAGGGTGAACTGAGTAGTTATCTAATTGAAATTACTTCTGATATCTTCAATAAGAAAGATGAAGAAGGTAAATATCTGGTAGATGTGATCCTGGATGAAGCAGCTAATAAAGGGACTGGTAAATGGACGAGTCAGAGTTCTCTGGATCTGGGCGTTCCAGTCACGTTGATTACTGAATCTGTCTTCGCGCGTTATATCTCTTCTATAAAAGATCAGCGAGTAGCTGCATCTAAAGTTCTGTCAGGGCCAGAAGCCGAGCCATTTAAAGGTGATAAATCAGAATTTATTGAGAAAGTTCGTCGTGCTTTGTATTTAGGTAAAATCGTTTCTTATGCGCAAGGCTTCCAACAGTTGAAAGCATCTTCTGATGAATACAACTGGGATTTGAACTACGGTGAGATTGCCAAGATCTTCCGTGCTGGCTGTATTATTCGTGCGCAATTCTTGCAAAAAATCACGGATGCTTACAACGAAAACCAAGATATTGCTAACCTGTTGCTGGCACCTTACTTTAAACAAGTCGCTGATGAATATCAGCAAGCTCTACGTGATGTTGTTTCTTATGGTGTGCAAAATGGTATTCCAACACCCACTTTCTCTGCGGCTATTTCTTATTACGACAGCTATCGCTCGGCCGTTTTGCCTGCCAACCTGATTCAGGCACAGCGTGACTATTTCGGAGCGCATACCTATAAGCGTATCGATAAAGAAGGTGTGTTTCATACTGAATGGTTATCATAATAGTTAGGTATCTATAAAAACTTAACTTTAAAAATGATGGGGTGCTGAGTTTTCAGCCCCTTTTTTGTAGAAGAATTTTTTTAATAAACAATATATTAAGAAAATGATCTCTATCTCACCAACCATTCAGCAAATTGCACCAGCCAGTGAGCCATATTTGCATCAAAAACGTGATGCATCACAATAATGCAGATAACTACCAGCCCAATTATTACCAGAATAAAAATATTATTCATAGAATAATCACCTATTTTGTCTGGTTAAATTATAGCAAAATATAAATTTTATTTAATGAGTTTCTGGTTAACTAGAGGCATTTAAAATGTGACTAATTCCGGCATGGCGATACCTGAGTGCTATCCGGTGGCGCTTTGAATGTTTAATCCTGTATTTGGCTCATCTTAAAATAAATTTTTATTTTTTTAGCTTTAGTGAATTTCAGTTTATTTTTTAATCCTACACTAGAGGTTATTGATATGAGTCAAAATTACTGATGCAGATAAATGACAGATTGTAAACCACCTCTCTTACATCAGGATTTGAGATACCTCAGAAAAATTTAAGGAGTTCCTAATGGCAATATCAACTTTCTTTATCCCGCCGGTGAATAAAATCGGTATGGGATGCTTGAATGAAGCCGTTGAGTTAGTGAAAACTTATGGCTACAAACAGGCTTTAATCGTTACTGACTGTGTACTGAACGAGATTGGTGTTGTTGGGAAAGTTCAGAGGTTATTGACTGATGTAGGAATAAAAAGTGCAGTTTATGATAGAACGAATCCGAACCCAACTACGATTAATGTCGAACAAGGTCTGGCTATTCTGCGTCAGCATGATTGTGATTTTGTCATTTCTCTGGGGGGTGGTTCACCGCACGATTGTGCGAAAGGTATCGCGTTAGTGGCTGCAAATGGTGGTGATATTCGTGATTATGAAGGTGTTGATCGCTCTGCAAAACCTCAATTGCCGCTGATAGCGATTAATACCACGGCAGGGACAGCTTCCGAAATGACACGTTTTTGTATTATCACAGATATAGATCGCCATATTAAAATGGCAATTGTGGACAAAAATGTGACCCCGATCTTATCAGTTAATGATCCTGCATTGATGATTGGAATGCCAAAAGGACTGACGGCTGCGACGGGTATGGATGCATTGACTCATGCGATTGAAGCCTATGTATCTATAGCGGCTAATCCGATCACTGATGCTTGTGCGTTAAAAGCGGTAACAATGATCAGCCGCTATTTGCGTCGTGCTGTTGAAAATGGCAGTGATGTAGAAGCGCGTGAAAATATGGCTTATGCCCAGTTCTTAGCGGGTATGGCATTCAACAATGCTTCTTTGGGTTATGTTCACGCGATGGCGCATCAATTAGGTGGTTTCTATGATCTGCCACATGGTGTCTGTAATGCGGTGTTATTACCTCATGTACAGCGTTTTAATGCCAAGGCCGCAGCATCTCGCTTGAAAGATATTGCTGCTGCGATGGGAGCCAATGTTGCGAATGTCGATGACCAAGAGGGTGCGGAAGTATGTATTCAAGAGATCAGCCGACTGGCAAAAGATGTCAATATCCCGGCGGGATTAGCTGAACTGAATGTTAAATCAGAAGATATCCCAACATTGTCAGCTAATGCCTTAAAAGATGCTTGTGGTTTCACCAATCCGATTCAGGCATCACATGAAGAGATTGTTGCTATTTTCGAAGAAGCAATGTAGTGATTCATAACATTTTTCATAAACTCTGCTATCTTACCTAGTAAGGGTAAGATTTAGTAAAAAGCCACTTCGTTTTATTCAGGTAAATTAACGAAGTGGCAGTATTTTCGAACCTTGATTCCTGTTTAGAAAACGATTCTTTAAAAGTTATTTCTTAAAAACTATTCCTTAATTGAATGCCTTTTTTGCAATTGGCGGATGACACAACTGAGATCCAAATCTTGATCTTGTAGTAATACCAACAGATGATAAATCAAATCCGCAGCTTCATTGGTGAGTTCTTCTTTATCATTAACGGTTGCTGCTAATGCTGTTTCTATACCTTCTTCTCCCACTTTTTGCGCAATGCGTTTTGTCCCACTAGCGTACAGGCGGGCAGTATAGGAGCTATCCGGGGACGAATTTTTTCGACTTGCTATTAACTGTTCCAGTTGGTAAAGAAAACCCCATTCTGTTTGTGCGGAAGCAAAACAGCTTTCAGTGCCTTTATGGCAGGTTGGACCGATAGGACTGGCAAGGATAAGGAGAGTATCTTTATCACAGTCAGAGTGAATTTCAACTAATTCCAGAAAATTGCCGGAGCTTTCACCTTTAGCCCATAACCGTTGTTTAGTGCGTGAGAAAAAGGTAACTTTGCCTGAACTTAACGTCACATTCAGTGCTTCCTGATCCATGTAACCCATCATCAACACTGTACCAGACACTGCATGTTGTACGATAACGGGCATGAGGTTATCGACTTTTTCCCAATCTAATTTTTCGATTTCTTGTTGTGTTAATGGTGGTATCGTTAACATGTTCTTATTTCAACCCCTTGTGCTGCCAGATACTGTTTCAGTTCACCAATGTTGATGACCTGTTTGTGAAAAACGGAAGCGGCTAAGGCACCATCAACATTCGCTATTTTGAAGGCGTCTAGAAAATGTATTGGGGCACCTGCACCACCGGAAGCAATCAAGGGGACAGAGCAGGCTTCCCGAACCAGTTTAAGCTGAGTGAGATCATAACCATTACGAACCCCGTCCTGATTCATCATGTTTAGGACAATTTCACCGGCCCCACGTTGTTGTACTTCTTTGACCCAATCTAATGTTTGCCATGAAGTTGCGATAATGCGTTTTTCATCTCCGGTAAATTGGTACACTTGATAGCTATTGTTTTTTTCATCAAACCATGTATCGATACCGATCACGACACACTGAACTCCATAGCGATCAGCCAGACGGTTAATCAAAAAAGGATTTGCCAAGGCAGGGGAATTAATAGATATTTTATCTGCACCGAATGATAAGATTTTTCCTGCATCTTCGACGGTTTTGATCCCACCAGCAACGCAAAAAGGGATATCAATCACTTCAGCTACTTTCGCCACCCAGCTTTTATCGACTATACGGCCATCAGAAGAGGCGGTAATATCGTAAAATACCAGCTCGTCTGCACCTTCTTGGGCGTAGCGTTGTGCAAGGGGAACGATGTCTCCAATAATCTCATGATTGCGAAATTGTACTCCTTTAACCACTTGTCCATCGCGTACATCAAGGCAAGGGATTATGCGTTTTGCCAACATTGAATAGCCTCCCTCAGTGTAAATTTCCCTTCAAGTAACGCACGACCAACGATCACACCTGCAACACCAGATGCAGGCAGGGGAGAAATATCGGCAAGGCTACCGATTCCTCCGGATGCTTGAAATGCGATTTGTGGATAGCACTGGCTGATTTCCTGATATAGCGAAATATTAGAACCATTCAGTGTGCCATCACGGGAAATATCGGTACATAGCACATGCTTTAGGCCAACGGGAAGATATTGCTCAACAATTTGTTCAAGTGTGGCCTTACTGTTTTCCTGCCAACCGCTGATAGCAATTTGCTTAGCACCCTCTGTATTGATGCGGATATCCAGTGCCAGCACTATGGTTTCTGCTCCGTAATCTTGAAACCATTGCTTAACTAATTCTGGTTGAGTGACCGCAGTTGAGCCAATAACTACCCGACTTGCTCCGGCTTCAAAGAGCGCTTTGACATCGTTTTCTGAGCGGATACCGCCACCGACTTGTACAGGAATGGAAATACCTGCCAGTAGCTTACGCAGCAATGTAATTTGGCGTTTTGCGGGATTTTTTGCTCCGGTCAAATCCACCAGATGCAATAGCTTGGCACCTGCTTGTTCATATTCCTGTAAACGGGATAAGGGAGAATTTCCATAATCCCGGCGTTGGTCATAATCACCTTGATGCAAACGCACAACGTTGCCATCGATTAGATCTAATGCAGGTATAATCATGCGATTACATCTCCAGAAAGTTTTTCAATAGCTGTGCTCCTGCCGCGCCGGATCGCTCAGGGTGAAATTGCACACCCAAGAAATTGTTTTTTGCAATTACACTACTGAATGGATTGCCATAATTCGTTTGAGCAATAGTGTGTTCGCCAACAGGCAGGGCATAACTGTGTACGAAATAGAAATAAGTATTATTTTTAATATTGTGGAATAAGGGATGCCCGGCGAGAGCATTAACTTGATTCCATCCCATGTGTGGTAATGGCAAACCAGAAGTTGCCATTTTTTTGACAGAAGAATGGATTAACTTGAGTAATGAGATATTACCGCCTTCTTCGCTGGTTTCAGCCAGAAGTTGCATACCCAGACAGATCCCTAATACTGGCTGAGTGAGAGAAGTGATCAGGGAGATCAATTCCCGTTGTTGAAGTTGATCCATTGCGGCAGTTGCTGTGCCTACACCCGGTAAGAGCAGTTTCTCGGCTGATTTAACAATATCTGCATCACGGCTAATTACAGGTGCATAGCCTAACCGACGAACAGCATAGGCAACCGAAGCAAGGTTGGCACAGCCTGTATCCAAAATAACCACTTTCATCATCATTTTCTCTTATAAGACACCCTTAGAGCTGGGCAAAGTATCACCTTCTATACGGATAGCTTGTCTTAGGGCGCGGCCAAAAACTTTAAACAGGCTTTCGGCACGATGGTGATCGTTATTACCTTTAGTTTTCAGGTGTAAGGTACATCCCATTGTATAAGAGAGAGAACGGAAAAAATGTTCGATCATTTCTGTACTTAAATCCCCAACACGTTGATGTTTAAATTCAGCTTTATATTCAAGGTGCGGTCGGCCGGAGATATCCAGGGCGCAACGGGCAAGACATTCGTCCATTGGAAGCGTAAATCCGAAACGGGCAATACCACGTTTATCACTTAATGCTTGTTTTAGAGCTTCCCCTAACGCCAGACCGGTGTCTTCAACAGTGTGATGATCATCAATATAAAGATCACCATCAACTTGAATGTTCATGCGAAAACCACCATGAGTGGCGATCTGATCCAGCATATGATCAAAGAAACCGACGCCTGTATTAATGCGACTCTCTCCTTCTCGATCCAGCCAAATTTCAATATTGATCGCAGTTTCTTTCGTTTTACGGTTTACGCTGGAATAACGATCTTTACGAGTCAACTGTTCACAAATAGCTGACCAGCCCAGTGAATCAGCTTGGTAACGAATACCTTGTATGCCCATATTGCGGGCTAATTGCAGGTCAGTTTCCCGATCACCAATCACGTAACTGTTTTTGGTATCCATAACACCATTTGCCAGATATTTCTCGACCAAACCGAGTCTTGGTTTGCGGCAATCACAGTTATCTTCCGGTTTGTGAGGACAGATTAATACCTCTTCAAACTGAATACCTTGTGAAGTAAGAATTTGCATCATCAGAGCATGGGGGGGATCAAAAGCAGCTAGTGGAAAACGGTTTGTACCTAATCCATCTTGGTTAGTGACCATAACTAGTTTGTAACCGGATTTTTGCAGGGTTAGTAGAGCAGGGATCACTCCAGCTTCAAATGCTAATTTATCAAAGCGATCGACTTGATAGTCAGTTGGTGGTTCAGTAATCAATGTTCCATCGCGGTCAATGAAAAGCAATTTCTGGCTCATGGATTTTCTGTTTCCTGTACTTGTTGAGTTTGTTTGCAAAGAGTAGCAATGGCATTGACAAGCCGCTCACATTCACTACGGTCGCCAACAGTAATACGTAAGCAATTTCCTAATCCCGGTTGTTTTTGTTGATCGCGCAGGATAATGCCCTGATCCCATAATGCTCTGAATACTAATTCAGCATTGGTGAATCTCACCAGGATATAGTTGGCTTCACTGGGAAATACCTTTTCCACCAATATCAGTTCATCAAGTGCTGTTTGTAGATAAGCACGATTAGCAATAATTTCTTCCACCCGGTTTTGCATTGCGCGAATACCTGTTGCAGTTAGTGCCTGTGCTGCGATATCTGCAACAGGCGTAGCAAGTGGATAAGGAGCAATCACTTTCAACATTAGCGCGATAATATCGGCAGAAGCCAGAGTAAATCCACAACGTAGCCCTGCTAAAGCAAAAGCTTTCGAGAGGGTTCGCAAAATCACCAAGTGTGGATACTTTTTTAGCCAGTGAATGGTAGTATTTTGCGGGCTGAATTCGATATAGGCTTCATCAATGGCAACAATGGCACGATTGCGGGCAAGTTCGAGGATCTGGAGTAATGCAGCGGGATCAATCAGATTACCTGTTGGATTATTCGGGTTGCAGATATAGATCAATTTGACGCGATCCAGATTATTTTGGATTGCTGTAATATTTGGCTGCCAGTCAGTACTGCTGAGGATCTTTTTCTGCTCAACACCGAAGGTTTCAGCGCTGACACTGTACATACCGTATGTTGGGGGGCAAAACAGAACGGCATCTTTACCCGGTTCGCAGAAAACGCGGATCAGCAGCTCTATCGATTCATCTGCTCCACGGCTGACAAGCACTTGTTCTGGTTGCAGGTTTGTGTAATCTGCATAACGCCGAATAACCGTTACAGGTTGGCACTCAGGATAGCGGTTGAGCGTTTTTTCCGAGAATTGGAAATCAGGGGCGGTGTGATATTCGTTGGCATTTAACCAAATATCACCATTGCCACCCAGACGACGGGCTGACATATAAGGGACTAATTTGCGGATATTTTCTCTTGCCAGTAAATTGACATCAAAAACAGTGCTCATTATTGCTCCTTAAGCTTTGGGTTGAGTGTCGGCGTTGTCTGCATTATCTGTACTGTTCAGGGCAGTTATACGTAATGTGACCGCATTCTTGTGCGCAGTGAGTTGTTCTGCCTGTGCCAGTGTTTCTATAGTTGGTGCAAGTTTTTTTAAACCTTGTGGTGTGAGTTTCTGAACTGTCATTCTTTTCAGGAAATCAGCCAAACCGAGGCTTGAGTAGGTTGAGGTATAACCATAAGTTGGTAATACGTGATTTGTACCAGAAGCATAATCTCCCGCAGATTCAGGCGACCAGTTGCCAAGGAAAATGGAGCCAGCATTGGTTATTTTGTCTACAAGCTGTTCTGGTTGCTGCGTTTGGATGAGCAAATGCTCTGGGCCATATTGGTTACTGATTGTCACACATTGGTCAATATTAGCAGTGACAATGATACGGCTGGATTGTAAGGCCTGAATAGCGATTTGTTGACGTGGCAGCGTGAGGAGTTGTTTCTCGATTTCACGAATGACCTGTTTGGCATAATTTTCGTCAGGTGTGACCAATATGACTTGGGAATCTGGGCCATGTTCTGCTTGTGAAAGTAGGTCTGCTGCGGTAAATGTGGGATTAGCACTATTGTCTGCAATTACCAGTACCTCTGAGGGGCCAGCGGGCATATCAATGGCTGCACCATCAAGGTGTTGGCTTACTTGTCGTTTGGCTTCGGTGACCCATGCACTACCTGGACCAAAAATTTTATCCACTTTAGGGATGGATTCTGTACCAAATGCCATTGCTCCAATGGCTTGAGCACCACCAATCTGAAATATTTCGCTGATACCGCATAATTGGGCAGCGTAGAGTATTTCATCAGCAATCGGTGGTGGAGAACATAAAATTACTTTACGGCATCCTGCGATACGGGCGGGAGTGCCGAGCATTAGCACAGTGGAAGGTAATGGCGCGGAACCTCCGGGGATGTATAGCCCTACTGAATCAATTGGTCGTGTAATTTGTTGGCAGTACACACCGGGTATAGTTTCTACTTCAATTACTGTTGGTTTTTGTGCTTCATGGAACAGGTGGATATTGTTCATGGCCTGTTGCATAGCTTGTTTGATTTCTGGTGCCAGGCGTTTGGTTGCAGCGTTAATTTCGTCTACAGAAATTTGGATGGTATTAACTGCGATATTATCGAAATGTTGACTAAGTTCCCGTAATACTTTATCTCCGTGCTCTTTGACGGTTTCCAGGATCTGTTTTACCGTACTGGCAACATTTTTAGATGCGGCAACAGCAGGGCGGGTTAGCAGCATTTGTTGTTGTTCCGGTGTACACTCTTGCCAGCGAATGATGGTGTTAAAATCAGCGGCATTGCTCAAGGTTATATTAAGATTAGCACTCATCAGGATTACTCCATCATCTTTTCAATGGGTAAAACAAGAATGGAACTGGCACCCAGTGTCTTGAGTTTTTCCATCGTTTCCCAAAACAGAGTTTCACTGCTGACCATGTGCATGGCGACACGGTTTTGAGCTCCAGCCAGAGGCAAGATAGTTGGGCGTTCTGCGCCCGGCAGTAATGAGATAATTTCTTCTAACTTGTCACTTGGAGCATGTAGCATGATGTATTTGGATTCACGAGCCTGAATGACACCTTGAATGCGTATCATTAACTTGTTAATGAGTTGTTGTTTTGTTTCTGGCATTTCACCATCACGTTGGATCAAACAAGCTTTTGAACGATAGATAACTTCAACTTCCCGCAGGCCGTTTGCTTCCAATGTTGCACCAGTTGATACCAAATCACAGATGGCATCGGCCAATCCTGCCCGGGGAGCGACTTCAACAGAGCCATTGAGAAGACAGGGTTTGAATTGAATGCCTTTTTGATCCAGATAGCGTTTTAATAGGTGTGGGTAAGAGGTAGCGATACGAGAGTCTTGCAAACATTCTACGCCAGTATAGTCATAATCAAGAGGGGCGGCGAGAGAAAGGCGGCAACTGCCAAAATCAAGGCGGCGCAGTGTGGTATATTGCGGACTATCTCCCTGTGCGAGACGACTAAGTAATTCTTCTTCGAGTACATTTTCACCAACAATACCTAAATCGACAACACCATCCATTACAAGACCAGGAATATCATCATCACGGACACGTAAGATATCAATGGGCATATTTTCTGCGAATGCGATCAGGCGTTGTTGTTGTAAATTGATTTTGATGCCACAGCGCGCCAGTAATGCCTGGGAGTCATCACTCAAGCGCCCTGATTTCTGCATAGCTATCCGTAATCGAGTTTTATCTAACATGTTATGTCTACCCTATATCAATATATAAATTTAAAACTTAGGTAACTCGGAATCTGTTGGGCATAAAAAAACCCCCGGAAAATCTTCCGAGGGTTTTTTTATCGTATTCACACCACCGGAAGAGTTATTAAACGTCTTCCAGCACACAACAGCCTGAAAGACTAATCAGGATGATGATGGTGGTGATGGTTAAATTGAATACGATTCATAATAGTGTGCTCTCTGTCGAATACGTGATTAATAAAGCGTATATTTATTGTCTTCCAAGTCACGGTTTTGTAAGTAATGGCAGGGTTTAGCGTTACTTATGTTTGGTCTACTTTGTGACTTCAGGAAAACTTTATGCTTAACTTTATATACATACTTGCTATATGTTAGATGTTAACAGATATAAGAAATTAGCTGTCTGCTATTTAACCTATCTGATCCTGTATATGGAAAGCAACCTTTTTTTAAAAAAAGTTATTTTTTGCTATTAATCTTTTGTTTTGTATAAAAATTATTTTTATCCACTTTAGGAAAGTGAGCGGGTGATATCCTTTACAGGCGTAATTTGCTTCAATAATCAAAATCATATGGGCTGGGGAGAATCATGGTGAAAAAGGTTTCAATTATTGGGCTGGGATGGTTAGGAATGCCACTGGCACAAGCCTTGCAGCGGAGCAGTATACAGGTAGTCGGTAGCAAAACAACCCCGGATGGTGTTGAAGCAGCTTGTATGTGTGGAGTTGACTGCCATTTATTGAATTTGGCTCCTGAAATCATCTGTACACCTGATAAACTTGAGCAAATTATGTCAGTTGATGTATTGGTTCTGACATTGCCTGTCAGCAGAGTTGCAGGAGGTGGGGCAGAGTATGTCAGAGCAGTACAGTTACTTGTTGATACTGCGCTCTCGTATTCTGTCCCTCATATTATTTTTACCAGCTCAACTTCCGTTTATGGTTCTTCTATTGGCCATCTCAATGAAGATGCTCCATTGTTTCCTGAAACTCAATCTGCCAGGGCATTAGTTGAGTTGGAAAACTGGTTGCATCAATTACCCAATACATCTGTTGATATCCTGCGTCTGGCGGGATTGGTAGGCAGTGGTCGCCATGCAGGACGTTTTTTGTCAGGGCAGAAAGCGATTGCAGGGGGAGAAAACGCAGTTAATTTAGTTCATCAGGATGATGCTATTTCTGCTATTAAACTCCTTATTCAGCGTTCTGAAGGAGGCAATATCTATAATTTGTGTGCTCCGGAACATCCCAAAAGATCGGAGTTTTACTCACAAGCCTGCCGTCAGCTTAATTTGACCCCGCCAGAATTTTTACAATCGGAAGGTGAGGAAGTGGAAAATCACACTGGAAAATGTAAAACGGTTGATGGAAGTCGCATTTGCCGGGAGCTGGGGTTCGAGTACCAATATCCAGACCCCGGTAGAATGCCGATGAGCTTGTAATTAGTTTATTTCAATCATAACAATTTTTTGGAACGCTGGTCTTTCAGTCATTAATTGATACCAGCGTTCTAAGTTTGGCAGCGATGGTCGTTCTGTCACGATATTAATCCATAGGTAGACAAAGGGGGCAAGGGCGATATCGGCCATACCAAATGTATTACCAGAAAGATAGGTTTGTTTGCCCAATGTTTCTTCAGTAATTTTCAGTAGTTTTTTTATCTCTGCAAATGTTTGAGAAATGATTTTTTGATCGCGTTGTGCTTCTGGAGTTCTGACAAGGTTTATCATGAGTTGTTTGATAGGAGGAAAGAGATTACAGCCTATCCAATCCATCCATTTTTCAACATTATATTTTTCTTTAATATCAGATGGGTAAAGAATATCTTTGCCAAATTTTTCCGCAATATAACGGACAATCACATTTGATTCCCACAGGATAAAATCATCGTCCTGTAAACATGGAATAACGCCATTAGGATTCATGTGTAAATATTTTGGATCATCAAGTTTGCCAAATTTTCCACCAACATCAATTTGCTGATATGGGATCTTTAATTCTTCCAGACACCAAAGAACCTTTTTTACATTTGATGAATTCTTACGGCCCCAGACTGTCAGCATCATTTTCTCCTTAATATCATGTCGTTCTGAGTTATTGATAATATGACAATAAATTTATGTGAATGACAGGAAAATCTTTACGTTATTGGGTTGGAGTCTTATCCCATAACAACCTATATTAATAGGGGTTTTATATTTTGTCTGTCAGAGAAAAAAGGCGATCGATGATGAAAAAAAGAGGTCAGATAAAGATAATAAAGTTTTTTACAGTGGGGCTAAGTGTTTTTTGGCTGGCAAGTACCAACGTATACGCGATAAATGAACCGACTGCGCCAGAGATTGATGCTAAAGCTTATATTTTAATGGACTATGCCAGTGGAAAAATTCTGGCGTCAAATAACCCTGATGAGCGTTTGGATCCTGCGAGTCTGACAAAGATGATGACCAGCTATGTGATTGGGCAGGCGATGAAGGCTGGCAAAATTTCCCAAGAGGATTTGGTCACTGTCGGAAAAGATGCCTGGGCGACAGGTAATCCGGTACTTAAAGGGTCTTCCCTGATGTTTTTAAAACCCGGAGATAGAGTTAAAGTCATTGATTTAAATCGTGGTATTGTGATCCAGTCTGGTAATGATGCCAGCATTGCTCTTGCCGATTATGTTGCAGGTAGCCAGGATGCTTTTGTTGATTTAATGAATAAATACTCCCGATTGCTAGGTCTAACAAATACTCATTTTAAGACTGTTCATGGTTTAGATGCCGCCGGTCAGTATAGTACTGCTCGTGATATGGCACTTTTGGGTCAGGCAATGATCCGTGATGTTCCAGAAGAATATGCACTGAATAAAGAAAAAGAATTCACTTTCAACAAAATCCGTCAGCCTAACCGCAACCGTTTGTTGTGGAATCAAAACATGAGTGTGGATGGTATAAAGACAGGCCATACCAGCGGAGCAGGATATAATCTTGTCGCCTCTGCAACAGAAGGCCCAATGCGTTTAATTTCAGTTGTTCTGGGTGCTCCAAGTGATCGAATGCGTTTTGTGGACAGTGAAAAGCTCCTGGCATGGGGTTTCCGTTTTTATGAAACTAGTATCCCACTTAAAGCCAATGATGTACTAGTAACAGAAAGAGTGTGGTATGGAACTCGCCCGGAAGTTACTTTAGGGGTAGAAAAAGATGCGGCAGTTACGGTTTTACGTGGGCAGTCGGGTAATTTGAAAGCAAGTTTTACACTGAATCAGACGCCATTGGAAGCGCCACTGACAAAAAACCAGGTTGTAGGAACGGTTAATTTTATGCTGGATGGCAAGGTCATTGAACAACGCCCGCTGGTAGTAAAAGAAGCCGTTGAGGAGACGGGGTTCTTTGGCCGCATTTGGGATTTTATTGTACTGACCGTCAGCGGTTGGTTTAACTCAATTTTCAGTTAATGAATGATTAAGTAAAAATATAATAATTTGAAAATAGTTAGAAGTTAAAAAAATGCCAGCCACGATAAAAGTGGCTGGCATTTATTTCAGGGTAACGATCGTAGAAAGTTGCCTGATAGGTTCATTACATTACAGAATAAACGGCTGCTGAAATAGCGATTAAACCTGTAACAACCACAAAGATATTGCTTGGCTTACCTGCATATTTGCGCATAGCCGGAACCTTATGAATAGCATACATTGGCATGATGAACAGGATCATGGCAATGATTGGCCCACCCAGAGATTCAATGATGTTCAGAATACTTGGGTTAAGTGTTGCAATAATCCAGGCACTGATTAGCATGAACAAACTGGTGATACGATTCAGCGTCTTGTGCTGAATAGTTTTTCCTTGCGTGCTTAATGCCTTGTTAATGATGCCATTAAAACCTTCACGGGCACCCAGATAGTGACCCAGGAATGACTTGGTAATTGCGATAAAGGCAATGAATGGTGCAATGTATTCAATGACTGGTGCATTAAAATGGTTAGCCAGATAAGACAGAATAGTAATGTTTTGTGCTTTGGCTTCTGCCAGATTTTCAGGTGACAGGCTTAGTACGCAACTAAAGACGAAGAACATGACCGTCAGTACCATCATGATGTGAGCATAGCCCAGAATGCGTGAACATTTTTTCTCCGCATTTTCACCGTACTCTTCACGTTTTGCTACAGCAAATGCAGAGATGATGGGGGAATGATTGAAAGAGAAAATCATTACTGGAATCGCTAACCACAGGGTGAACAGTAAGCCATGACTATTGGTTGAAGATGCGGCATTTTCCAGTGATAAAGTATCAAAGATAGCCGTGTTCCAGTGGGGGATCAGATACAGAGCCAGAAGCATCAAAACGGTGACAAATGGGAATACCAGGACACTCATTGCCTTGACAATCATTTGTTCGCCGAAACGAATAATGCTCATAACGCCCAGGATCAATAACAGCGCCAGCAGTGCACGAGGTGGAGCATCCATATGTAGCTGGTGGGTAATAAAACTTTCTACCGTATTGGTTAGCGCAACACTATAAACCAACAGGATAGGGTAAATTGCAAAGAAGTACAGAATGGTGATTAAAAAACCTGCAACTTTACCGAAATGTTCTTCTACCACGCCAGTGATATCTTCGCCGCTATTTTTGCCGGACAGGACAAAGCGACACATGCCACGGTGGGCAAAGAATGTCATCGGAAGTGCAAGCAGTGCCATGATGATAAGTGGTATTAACCCACCAATACCGGCGTTTATGGGAAGAAACAGAACGCCAGCGCCAATGGCTGTACCATATAATCCTAACATCCATACAGTGTCTGATTTACGCCAGGTAGAGTGATCGCTTTTGCTGAAAGCAGAGGATTCGATTGAACCTGTTTGAGATGTGTCCATAAATATCTCCGAAATAACGCGGTAAAGTAAAATTTAAAAATTGCTAAACCCGCACATTAATAAAATGCGCGAGTTGGATTCGTTATATGAATAATAAATTGTCAGATATTGTTCTGATGTTTATTTAAACACTTTTATTTCTACATTAATAATATTGCCTAAAATATGGTCATTTTAAGCAGAGGATTCGAGATCCAGTTTAGTTCTAATTTTTGATGTTTAAATCAAAAAAACTTAATCACAGACTTTTGGTAGGGGGAATATAATTATTTTTAGTAAAATGTACCGTGATCGCTCTCGCAATTGTAAGATTTATATCGTAAAGTTAATATGTTATGAGTTCTTATGATGATGTTAATTAAATATTAAATAAGATGTATGAATAAAAAAATGGATAATAAATATCATTAATTAGATTTCAACATTCTATGTTCGTTTACTATTCCTGATTTTTCATTAAAATATTAATATATTATTTTTTATGAGGGATTTCAGTCCCGGCTTAATATAATCCTTATCTCTTTAGCTATAAATTCTTGTCTCTGTATTTTACTGTATCAGTATGAAATAACAGTAAAATAATAGTGACTTTTATTTTGGTTTGAAATGTGTGCTGTATGATTGGGATTTTGGTTTCATTAATATTATGAATTAATAATCTTTTTGATGTTTAAAAGATGTTGGATGAAAAAAATCAAACTTTCTTAATCATAGTTCCCCCAGCGACAGGATCTTAATTCTCTGGGGGATCTATTTTCTGTTGCTATGTTGAGAGCTTGATTTAACTTTGTACCCAACCTCTTCTGATCAAAGAGGCACAGCAGAATTGGTAAAGGCAGGTTAGTTTGCTTTGCAAGCGTGCTCCATAGAGGTGCCAGAATATTTGGGAAAATGCACATCCCATTAAGCTGACCAAAAATGCGCCAAGCATATCAATTGGCCAGTGAACTCCGACATAGACTCTGGCCCAGACAATAGCGCAGGCAATAACCATCAGACAAAAACCTGACCAGATGCGGTGCCAGAAGATAAATGCTAATGCAAAAGTAAACACGGCTGTACCGTGGTTACTGGGGAAAGAAACTGTTGGCGCATGAGCGAGAAAATTATGACCAACACCTTCAACAAAAGGGCGTGCATGTGGAACCAGCATTCCAAGAATTGCTGAAACCGTTATTGCAAAGGCAAAAGCAATACAAGATTTACTGACAACAATGCGCTGGTGTGAGATAGCTTCTTTTTCCCCCCAAAGCCAGCAAACTGCCAAGGTGATGGGGTATACATACACCAGATATTTTGCAACAAAGATTGAAAACATGATCATGCCTGGTGATGAATCTGGTGTAGCATTGATAAGAGTAAACAAATCGTGGTTCAGTTGTTCTAGCAAAATGAGCCTCACACGTGCATTGAAGTAAGAATATGATAACGTGCTTTATCAAATACTGTGCAAAACAATAATTTTATCATGTGGTTTAGTAAAGAGATATCGCCTAAATTCGTCATGTTGTTTAATACTGATTAGAATTGAAGTGAGTAAATAATGTATTGATGAGCGCATGTTCCTTATAACTGTTCTTTTCCTGTAAAAACAAAAAATTCCAATATAAACAAAAAACCCGATAGTCTTTAACCAAAGGGGATGACTATCGGGCTCCTCAATATGGGGACATCAAAGAAAAGCAGTGGCACTAACTGAGACTGTGTGAAAATATGAAAGTTCTCAAGATCGAAAAAAAATTACAGAATTTTTTCAGTGCGGCGGTAGATTGAGAAGGATAGGGCAGAGTTTTGTTGAATATTTAGGCGCATGCCGCTATCCAGAAAGAGAATTTTTCTCTCACCTAAATAGCGGATGCTATGATTATTTGTATAGTTCCAGGTTTTCTTTGGCGTAGGCTTCAAAATCTGTACAACCGCCAATGTGTTTTTCATCAATGAAAATTTGAGGAACAGTCTCAACAGGTTTACCTACTGTTTTTGATAAGTCGTCTTTGGTGATGCCTTCTGCCCAGATATCAATATAACGGTAGTCAAAATCTTCGCGCTCTGTTTTTAATTTTTCAGCCAGCTCTTTAGCGCGGACGCAGTATGGGCAACCGGGACGACCAAAAATAACTGTGTACATATAAAATAAACTCCTTATTGGTAATAGCCATAGGCTACATAGGTATGTCATCTTGGGTTACTATGCCTGTAAGAGCGGGTAAAAAAAAGCAGGAATTTCCTTTCGCTTTAATCAGCATCATCAATTAGACCTCATGGATTTCAAGATTTAGCCAACAAAAGAGGTAACTTGAAGGATGAAAGACATAGCAGATATTTATGTATGGTAATCTGATGAGCGCGGTTAAAAAAACATCTCATCTATCAGATTTGGAAGGTAGTCAACAAATGAAGAAAAGTACATCGAAAGAGATGCGTTCGTTGGCTGATATGCCAAAGCTGGTTATTTTATTAGAAATATTGGGAATTGGGTTGTTGGCTTTAGCTTATTTGTCGATAACGGGTAGTATAATTCTATCACCTTTATTAATGACGACAGAAGCACACATTGCTATGATCTTATTGGGTATTGGCTGTTTGATACCCGCAGCTATCCATATTATCTGGCGTGCGATCTATAATCTTTCTTTCTTAGGAATTGATCATAAGAAAGCAAGTAGAAATCATCAGATTGGCTCTGATGAAGAAAAAACAAAATAGGTTAACGATTTCATGTTGCTATCCTAGTCGTGTTTTCTGAAGGTAGCATATGTCACTTTTAGTCATATGAGGTTGATTCAATGGATTCTATGGTTATCCCAAATTTAGTAACATTACGTAATTGGCTTGATAAACTCAAAATTTCTTATTTTGAGAATGAAGCAAGTCCAGTATTACATTTGCCTCATATGCAGAACATTGATGGCTTGTTTGATGCCAAGCTTGATCTGTTAGGGGATGTTGTCTTTTTCTCCGCTTTGGCGGAAGTCAGGCCAACTGCGATTATTCCATTAGTGGCAAATTTGAGCCAGATTAATGCCAGTTCTCTTACTGTTAAGGCATTTCTTGATGTTCAGGACGAAAGTTTACCCAAGCTGATTGTTTGCCAGGCATTTCCTATCGCTGCGGGTATGACTTTCCAGCAATTTTCTCATTTTATGAAGCAGAGTGAGGAACAAATTGCTAATGTGATCTTTGAAGTTCACAGTAATAATTTCCTTTATGTTAATGGTGACATGGAAAGCGAGATGGAAATGGAAGTAGAAGATGAAGAATCACAAACTTCGATAAAAACATCAACGTTTACTTTGCACTAATATTTTTTAATGTGGTTTTTTACAATGCAGTGTGCGCAGTATACCGCGGGGCATTGTCACTCCTGCCAGTGGCTTGATAAGTCCTATTTAAAACAATTGTCTGATAAACAAGAACATTTACAACATCTTTTACAACAATCATCAATAATGTGCTGGCAACCTCCTGTTGCCAGTCAACTTACTGAATTTCGTAATAAAGCCAAAATGGTAGTAAGTGGCAGTGTTGAGCGTCCGTTACTTGGAATGTTGCACCGGGATGGCAGGGCAGTCGATCTTTGCGATTGTCCTTTATATCCACAACATTTCCAGTCAATACTCGAAGTAGTAAAGGTATTTATTGCTAAAGCGGGATTAGTTCCGTACAACGTTGCACGCAAAAAAGGTGAGCTCAAATATATTTTATTGACCGAAAGTCGTGCTAACAAAGAAATTATGCTGCGGTTTGTGCTGCGTTCAGAAACCAAGTTGGAACAGTTAAAACGTGCATTACCGTGGTTACAAGAACAATTACCACAATTAGTGGTGATTTCCGCAAATATTCAACCTGTTCATATGGCGATTCTGGAAGGTGAAAAAGAGATCATTTTCACTGAAAAGAAAATGTTACAGGAAAATTTTAATAATATTCCGTTGTATATTCGTCCCCGTAGCTTCTTCCAGACTAATCCCGATATTGCTTCACGACTCTATGCAACTGCCGGTCAGTGGGTCAGAGAGTTGAATATAACCAGTATGTGGGATCTATTTTGTGGAGCAGGTGGTTTTGGCCTGCATTGTGCAGATGAAGAGACAAGGCTGACTGGTATTGAAATCAGTGAGGAAGCTATTGCTTGTGCGAAGAATTCGGCTAATAGACTTGGACTTAAGCATGTTGAATTTCAGGCGCTGGATTCTACACGTTTTGCTCTTGATAAATCTCAGATCCCTGAGTTGGTGTTGGTTAATCCTCCACGCAGAGGAATTGGTAAGGCGCTTTGCCAATATCTTAATCGAATGGCGCCTAAATTTATTCTTTATTCAAGTTGTAACGCTGAAACTATGGCAAAAGATATCACTATGCTCGAACGATACCGAATAGAGAAAATACAATTATTCGATATGTTCCCCCATACAGAGCATTATGAAACGCTGGCATTATTAGTTATTGTTGGCAATTAACCGGAAGAGGAATATTTCCATTGTTGATAACAGCTTGTTGGTAATAGGTTACTGATGACAAATAGCAATCAACAATGGAAGTGAAAATAACAATTAATCTTAATTATGTCGCTCAAATAATAAGGCGTGTCGTTCAATCAAACGCATGAATAATGTTAAAAGGCCATTTATACAAAGATAGATAATACCTGCGGCAACAAATACTGTTGCATCATAGCTGCGGCCAAACTGGAGTTGACTGTATCCCATTATATCCAGCAGCGTTATTGTACTGGCCAGTGAAGTGCTTTTGAAAATTAATACAACCTCATTCGAATAGGAAGAAAGTGCTCTTTTTAAGGCATAAGGTAACAGAATACACAGAGAATGTGCCTTTGACATTCCAAGAGCGTAGCAGGATTGCCATTGCCCGGCGGGAATTGCTTTAACTGCACCATAAAAAAGTTGAGTCGAATATGCTGCACTATTTAATGCTAATGTCACCATAGCACAAAGCCATGGTTCGGACATGAGTTGCCATAACCACGGATATGCTTTCAGTGATGGAAATTGCCCTGGGCCGTAGTAAATCAAAAAGAACTGTACGAGCAAGGGCGTTCCGGTAAACAGTGTGATGTAGCCTTTCACTAATTGCGATAATACCGGCAGTTTCATCGTCAGAATAGCAGTCAGGGTGACAGACATCATAAATGCTACCAGCAATGCGGTAACAGTCAGACTCAGGCTGGTTTGTAAACCCGGTAAAATATCCTTTATATACTCAAGCATCAGAAGTACTCCGTTCAAAATGAGTAGCGCGCACTTCAAGTCGTTTGAGGATAAATTGGCTCACCAATGTAATAAGTAGGTAGATAGCAGCGGCAACCATATACCAGGTGAATGGTTCTTGTGTGCGGGTGGCAATACTTTTTGTTTGTAACATCAAATCATTAACACTTATGAGTGAAACCAACGCTGTGTCTTTCAATAAGACTAACCATTGATTACCAAGCCCCGGCAAAGCATGGCGCCACATTTGCGGCATAATTAAACGAAAAAAGGTACGGCTTTGGCTTAACCCTAATGCTTGCCCGGCTTCTCGTTGCCCCATCGGGATTGCTTTCAATGCTCCCCTTAGTGTTTGTGAGGCATATGCAGAATAAAGTAGGGAGAGGGCAATAACACCACAAAGGAAAGGGCTGACATCAAAACTGTCAATTTCCATTTGTATCCTGAATTGCCACACCACAAGATTGATATCAATTCCTTCTGACAGGGTGATCAGAAGTTGTGAACTTCCAAAGTAGATAAAAAGAACCACCAAAATTTCAGGTAGTCCACGGATCAAAGTAACCCAGCAGGATCCTAGAAATGCAAAGAGTTTCCAACGGGAAGATTCCCAAGCAGCAAAAAGCATTGCCAGAATCAGACCAGTCACAAGAGACACAACAGCAAGGCCGACGGTTATACCGGCGGCACTGATTAAAGATTGAAGTTCATTCATAGAGATTCAGCTAATTATTGTTCAAACCATTTCTTGTAGATAGTGTCATAGGTGCCATCCTGCTTAATTTCAGCCAGGGCTTGGTTTAGTTTGTTCAATAAGACGGTATTACCTTTACGAACAGCTATACCTAAGCCTGTACCAAAGTAATTTTTGTCAGTAACTTTTTCGCCAATAGTGCCCAGTTCTTTATTCTTTTTTAGCCACACATTAACAACGGCAGTATCACCGAATAATGCATCAATACGCCCATTTTTCAGATCAAGGATCGCATTTTGATAGCTGTCATAAGGAACACTTTTTAGCGCCTTATGCTGTTCCATGAGATATTTTTGATGTGTTGTGCCGTTTTGAGTACCTACTTGTTTTCCTTTAAGTTCAGTAAGTTGAGAATATTTCCCTTTGATGGTGACAAATATGGCCGAGTTGTCATAATAAGTATCAGTGAAATCAACTTGTTTTTGTCTGTCAGGCGTAATATCGATACCTGCCATCAATACATCAACGCGGCGGAATTTCAGGCTAGGGATGAGACTATCGAATGCTTGGTTAGTGAAGGTGCATTCGACATGGATTTTTTTACATATAGCGTTTGCTAAATCTACATCGAATCCCTGTATTTTATTATTTTCATCAATAAACTCAAAAGGAGGATAGGTTGCTTCAGTAGCAAAATGGAGTGTTTGTTTTTCTGCTGCGGTCGCGGATAGTGTTACTGAACTTAGTAAGGCTGCAAATAATAATTTTTTCATTGCCATGTCCTGTAATTCATGAGCATGTGGTTGATGAATGTTATTGGTATTTTTTGTTAACGAGTTATCTGCTTGGCTGAATTAATAATATAGTAGGTTTAGTGTGCTAAATAATTAGCAAAAGCTTCTGTATGAGGCTTCAAAAAATGTCTTGCATCACCTTGTTCTATAATTCGCCCTTTCTCCATGTAGATGAACTGACTTGCTGTTTTACGGGCAAGTTCTATTTCATGTGTCACGATAATTTGTGTGATCCCGGTTTCTGCCAACTCTTTTATTATGTTAACGACTTGAGATGTGATTTCTGGATCAAGTGCCGCAGTGGGTTCATCAAACAGCAGAACTTGAGGTTCCATCATCAACGCTCGTGCAATAGCGACACGTTGCTGTTGTCCGCCTGACAAATGTAATGGAAAACGATTGGAAAACTCTTCCAGGCGAAGACGGGAGAGTAGTTTTACCGCTTTTTCCTGCGCTTGTTGCCCAGGTAGTCCTAATACCCGACGGGGAGCTTCAGTCAGGTTATCCATTACGGTCAGATGTGGCCACAAATTGTATTGTTGGAAAACCATACCTACTTTCTGCCGCAGGGCACGGATTTCTTTTTCACCAGGGGGATGTTTAAAGTCAAATTGATGCTGTGCCACACTTAACTGACCAGAACGTGGCATCTCCAGTAAATTCAGAACTCGTAGTAAGGAACTTTTGCCCGCTCCACTAGGCCCTAGTAATACGACGGTTTCTCCTGATGTACATTCGAAATTGATATCAAACAGAGCCTGCTGAGTTCCATAGAAGTAATCGATATTTTTTAATTGAATTTTCATGCGAAAAATGTGAATAGTTAACTGATTGATGGGATATTAATCTCAAAAGAATAACTATGCAATAATATATGTACAAGGTTGTTATTTTAGTCAATTTAATAGGTTAACTAATCATGTTGTTGATATTTTTTTAGTTTTTTGTTTTCTAATATGGTTTTTCTGATTAAATATTATGCTGTTAAATGATGTTACAAATTTTTTATACCAAAAACATGCGCTAAATCTACTGGGTAAAAAATGCAATAAATATAGGCGTCATTAAGCTTAAAATGAAACCATGAACGATAGCAGCAGGTACGATACTTAAACCACCACAGCGCTGTAGTATGGGTAATGTGAAATCTATTGATGTAGCTCCGGTTAAACCCAATGCTGTAGAACGGTATCGATTGATTAACATGGGGATGAGCATGATTGATGCCAGTTCACGAGCCAAATCATTGAAAAAAGCAGTACTACCTAATACTGGCCCATAGGCATCAGAGAGTAAAATACCAGAAAGAGAATACCAACCATAGCCAGATGCAACGGCAAGGCCTGTTTTGGTCGGTAGCCCTAGCAGAAAGGCAGCCAGCATACCACCTAAAAGAGAACTGGCTGCAACAACGATAGCAACAATGGTTCCACGGCGATTAACCAGGGTCTGTTTCAGGGTCATGCCGTTATTACGTAGCTGAATCCCAACAAGAAAAAGTAAAAAAATTAAAGTGATTTCACTGGCTTTGCCGGCAAAATGAAACCATGACCATTCCGTCAAACCAAATAAAAAGCCCAATATTAAAGCACCGCATAATTTAATGGAATCAAACGCCATATGCAGACGGGAAGGGGGGCTTTCTTGCTTATACTCTGCAATAATCCACGGTTTTCTTTTATCCAACAAGAAAAGTGCCAGTAAATTAGTTGTAAAGATGCACAGAAAAAATGTCATTGCATATAGCAAGATAGAGAGTAGGTTACTGCCCAGATTTTCCAGCATAGCAAGGCTGATGCCCATGAAAACGAGGATGAGGTAAACCATGACATTGAGCAGTTGGTGAACTCTGGTAAGGATCATTTTATTATTTAGGCGGATCAAATAACCCAGGCTCAATGGAAGGAGGATAATGAGTAATCCTGAATACATGTTACAATCCTTATTATAATAGATGTCTTTTTATCTGTTTTTATACTCTTTATCTTACGAGTTTTATTATTAGCTACATTCATACTTATGGCCGCAGCAGTTAGTCTATCGGGTATACCTTTAGCTGGTCATAAAAACCAAAAAATAACAATAAATTTACACTGGAATAACAAATAGGATAAAGGGAAACCTGCTGAAAATCAACGCGTTTTTTACTATATGGTAAGGTTGAAATCATTAAATAAAATGAAGTGATTTTGATACTAATTTGATACTAAATAGAGGAATATTTTCCTGAATTGTATAGGAATTTCTGACCTTAGAGATAACAATCAGTTGTTATTGATATTTAATGAAAAAACTCTCTTGATTCTTACATCTATTTCATTTACATCTAATTTATTTACATTTAACTCATTTATATCTATCGTGGATAGACAATTGGCATATTAGAGTTGTAAGAATAGAAAACGTGAGATGTTGTGCCAGGCTTATCGCTGATTCGAGATCCTTAGCCAGAGAAAAATGATATGGTTATTGGATAATAACACGCCACAAATAACGTTTGTTTACCTGTGGCGTGGAAATTAAGTAAGCATTGATTACTCTTTTCTTGATTTTAAGCCATCTTCCAAAGGAACAATAAGACTGGCATGAGTGCCTTTAGGGCCTTGATTAACACTGAAATTCACTTTTTGCCCCGCTTTCAGCGTCCTATAACCATCCATCTGAATAGTTGAATAGTGAGCGAATATGTCATCGCCACCGTCAGCCGGACAAATAAACCCAAAGCCCTTTGCATTATTGAACCATTTAACTGTACCTGTTTCCATACTTCTCTATCCCTCGTATTATGATTTCGGATTCAGGAATCACTAAAAATTTCAGGATCATGAACAGTCGTTCAGCTAGGAATGGTGTTCATAAAATACACTGTAGTGAAATTCATTTCATCGTCAAGCATAGAAATAGCGTCAGGTTGTCTCAAATTGTTAAAGTTTGATATAGATAACGGTATCAGATTTTCAGGTGGAAGACTTGCTCTGATCGTCTACGGGAATAAGCAGAGTGCTTTATGCAGTGATAAAATATATAGAGGTAGAACGAATTAGTTCATACTAAAATCCGGTAGAAAGATAATACTCAGTGGAAAGACAATGAGTCAGTTTTATAACAGCTTGAATTTTGAAGAATTTGTTGAAGATAAAGAAAAGCAAGCGTTACAGCCTCCATCAATGTATAAGATTATTCTTAACAATGATGATTATACCCCTATGGAGTTTGTGGTTGACGTATTGCAAAAGTTCTTTTCTTATGATGTTGAACGAGCAACGCAACTAATGCTGGATGTCCATTACCAAGGGAAGGCTATTTGCGGTATTTATACAGCAGAAGTCGCAGAAACTAAGGCTGCGCAAGTGAACATGTATGCGAAGGAGCACGAGCATCCGTTACTTTGCACGCTAGAAAAGGTCTGATCTGGCTTATTGATTTTGGGAGGAGGTGCTTATGCTCAATCAAGAATTGGAGCTTAGTCTCAACATTGCTTTTGCCAAAGCAAGGGATAACAGACATGAATTTATGACTGTAGAGCACCTGTTGCTGGCGTTGTTAAGTAACACATCAGCGCGAGAAGCACTGGAGGCTTGTAAGGTCGACTTGGCAATATTACGCCAAGAATTAGAAAATTTTATCACTCAAACAACCCCTTTACTATCTGAGAATGATGATCGAGATACACAACCAACGTTGAGTTTTCAGCGTGTTTTGCAACGTGCGGTATTTCATGTTCAATCTTCAGGGCGCTCAGAAGTTTCTGGGGCAAATGTGTTAGTTGCGATTTTTAGTGAACAGGAATCTCAGGCGGCTTATTTACTGCGTAAGCATGATGTTAGCCGGCTGGATGTTGTGAATTTTATATCTCACGGCACACGTAAAGATGAACTCGATAGTGAGCCTCATCACAACGTTAATCCAGTTCAGGAAGAACAAGTGATAGGTGAAGATCGATTGGAGAATTTCACTACAAACCTGAATCTGTTAGCGCAGAAAGGGCAGATTGATCCACTTGTCGGACGTCAGCATGAATTGGAAAGGACAATCCAGGTGCTATGTCGTCGGCGTAAGAACAATCCTCTGTTTGTGGGTGAATCCGGGGTTGGTAAAACAGCGATTGCGGAAGGGCTTGCATGGCGTATTGTGCAAAAAGATGTCCCTGGCGTGATGAAAGATTGTACGATTTATTCATTGGATATTGGTTCGTTACTGGCAGGAACAAAATATCGTGGCGATTTTGAGAAGCGCTTCAAAACCTTGTTAAAAATATTAGAACAAGATAGTAAAAGTATTCTCTTTATCGACGAAATTCATACCATTATCGGAGCTGGTGCTGCTTCGGGTGGGCAGGTGGATGCCGCTAATCTGATAAAACCACTTTTATCCAGTGGTCGTATTCGGGTAATTGGTTCAACAACTTATCAAGAATTCAGCAATATCTTTGAGAAAGACCGCGCTTTGGCTCGGCGGTTCCAGAAGATTGATATTCTTGAGCCTTCTTCTGAAGAAACGATACAGATTATTCATGGCTTACGAGCTAAATATGAGGCACATCATGATGTCCGCTATACATCGAAAGCTATTCGGGCGGCTGTTGAGTTATCCGTGAAATACATTACTGACCGCCATTTACCGGACAAAGCTATTGATGTCATTGATGAAGCAGGAGCTCGAACAAGGTTAGTCCCAGTCAGTCGCCGCAGAAAGACAATCAATGTTTCAGACATTGAATCTGTTGTGGCGCGTATTGCCCGTATTCCTGAGAAAACAGTTTCAGCCAGTGATAAAGATGTATTGAGAACACTGGATGATCGTTTGAAAATGTTGGTTTTTGGTCAGGGCAAAGCAATTGGAGCATTAACAGAAGCCATTAAAATGAGTCGTGCTGGTTTGAGGCAGGAGTATAAACCAGTTGGTTCTTTTCTATTTGCGGGGCCTACAGGGGTTGGTAAAACTGAAGTGACAGTTCAGTTAGCCAAAGTACTTAATATCAAGCTACTGCGGTTTGATATGTCTGAATATATGGAACGTCATACTGTGAGCCGCTTGATTGGCGCACCACCAGGTTATGTTGGCTATGATCAGGGTGGTTTATTGACAGATGCGATTATCAAACATCCTCATTCTGTATTGCTGCTTGACGAAATAGAGAAAGCTCATCCTGATGTATTCAACATACTGCTGCAAGTTATGGATAATGGAACATTGACTGATAACAATGGCCGGAAGGCTGATTTCCGTAATGTTATTTTAGTCATGACAACCAATGCCGGGGTGCGTGAGACCCAGCGTAAATCCATCGGTTTCAGCGAGCAGGATAACAGCATTGATGGTATGGAAGAAATTAAGCGAACCTTTACCCCCGAATTCCGTAATCGACTTGATAGCATCATTTGGTTTGATGCACTTTCTGCGGAAGTTATTCAGCAAGTAGTTGATAAATTTATTGTTGAACTGCAAGCTCAGTTGGATGAAAAAGGCGTTTCTCTGGAAATCAGTACAGATGCCCGTCAGTGGTTATGTGATAAAGGGTACGATAAAGCGATGGGGGCTCGTCCTATGGCCCGCGTGATCCAGGATAGCCTGAAAAAACCTTTAGCCAATGAATTGCTGTTTGGTTCCTTAGTACATGGCGGATCTGTCAGGATTACTCTTGATAAAGATAAGCAGGCACTAAAATACGATTTCAAAGGCATGCAAAAGTCAAATAAGAAAAAATCAGAAGATGCCGTGCTATAAATATGCATGGTATGAAAAAGATAAAATAAGTCTGGAAAAAAATAAGTACAGAAAACACTGGCCGTATGATTAAGAGTGACACCACAGGAAAATGTTGAAAAAACACATTTACCTGTGGTGTTAAGAAGGTATGTGAATCAGCGGCTACGGAAGACGATACGGCCTTTGCTCAGGTCATATGGAGTTAGCTCAACTGTAACCTTGTCTCCAGTCAGGATGCGAATATAGTTCTTACGCATTTTGCCTGAAATATGAGCAGTAACGACGTGTCCGTTTTCTAGTTCGACACGGAACATGGTGTTTGGCAGTGTATCTAACACAGTGCCTTGCATTTCAATATTGTCTTCTTTGGCCATCTAATCCTCTAAATGTAACAACCATAGTTTTTAACCGGCAAGATAATGCCGAAAAACCCTCATTATGTAAAGGAATGTCGTATTTTAAACCATCATTTTCCTCATAATGGAATTGACACTCCCACCGTAAACAGCATAAATCACCAAGTGTTGATTATAATTCCAGCACTTGTGTATCCCAACAGCCTGCCTGCAATGATTGTTTTTTACATTGCTCAAGATACTGGAGAAATTCTCCCCTTGGAATATTTTTCGCGCCCAGTGACTCTGTATGGTGATTTAGCACCTGACAATCAAATAGCTGACCGCGATGATGTAAAAAATGGTGATAGAATGCCACAAAAGCGCACTTGGATGCATTCTCCATTTTGCTGAACATCGATTCACCACAAAATAGCGTCCCTACATTAACACCGTATAATCCACCAACAAGCTGGTGTTTGTGCCAGACTTCAACCGAATGAGCCATACCTTCCTGATGCAAGGTTTGGTAAGCATGCTGAATGCCAGCCCCGATCCACGTACCTTCCTGTCGCTGTCCACAACCGTATATCACCTGATCGAAAGCATAGTTTACCGTAATTTGATAAGGATGTTTGCGAATAAAACGTCGCAGAGTACGCCCAGTATGTAATTCTCCAGGGATCAGAACTGCTCTGGGATCCGGAGACCACCATAAAGGGGGCTCATCAGGCGAAAACCATGGGAAAATTCCCTTACTATATGCTGTTTTTAAGCGTTCTGCACTCAAATCCCCTCCGAATGCCAACAGACCATTCGGCTCTGTTAATGCATTGGTTGGATGAGGAAATTCACATGAGTTATCCAATTGAGCTATCAACATAAAAGTTATCACTCCTGCTCAGGATAATATTGCCGTTGATAGAATTGGTAATAACGTCCTTGCTGGGACAGTAGCATATCGTGTTGCCCTTGCTCAATGATACGCCCCCCATCCATTACGCAGATACGATCCATGTATTGTAAGCCAGTTAACCGATGGGTAATCACAATAAGCGTTTTATTTTGGCAACTATCGCGTAATAGTGACAGAATTTGTTGTTCAGTATCTGCATCAAGCCCTTCTGTCGGCTCATCCAGAAGCATAAGTGGAGAATTATGCAGCAATGCCCTGGCAATACCCAGGCGGCGTTGTTCTCCACCAGAAAGTTGGCGTCCACCTTCGCCCATCCAACAGTTTAGCTTTTCATTATTGTCTAGCAAGTTTCCCAATCCGACCTGCTTTAACACTGTTGTTAATTCTTCATCAGTAGCATCTGGTTTTGCCAATAACAAATTTTCACGCAGAGTATGGCTGAATACATGTATCCGCTGAGGAACGATAGACATTATCGATCTCAGTGTTGCTTCATCATAACAGGAGATAGGCTGTTGGTTGATTAAAATCTCTCCGTGGTTAACATCCCATGCTCGGGTCAATAATTGTAAAAGAGTCGATTTACCGCAGCCTGTTTTTCCCAACAAAGCAATATGTTCACCAGCTTGCAGAGACAGCGAAATATTCTGTAATACTGGCAAGGGTTGATTAGGATAAGTGAAATCAATGTCTTTTATCTCAAGACTGAGATTATCTGTACTTTCTGGCCCGTGTGCAGGGAAGGTAACTTCGGCTTTCTGGTGCATTAACTGAGAGACACGTGTAGCTGAGGAGATAACTTGCCCCATGTGCTGGAAAGCTACAGTGACTGGCCCAAGAGACTCAAAAGCAGCGAGAGCACAGAATGTAAACAGAGCGATCAACGCTCCGGGTTGATTATTTCCGCCTATACCTGCCGCTGCCAGCCACAATATCAGTGTCACTGTGATGCCAGTGGCAAAAATCATAATGGCTTGAGAAAGCCCCGCCAGATTAGCTTGTTGCTGCTGACACTTTAACCACTTGGATTCAATCTCAGACATTGAGTGGCGGAAGCGCAGGAGAGCACCGAATACGGTCAACTCTGCCTGACCTTGTAATGCACTGGTAAGCAATGTTCGATATTGGCCGCGTAATAAAGTGATATTCCTGCCGTAAGGTTTACCCGCATGATAAAACACAAAAGGTAATGTTAGCAGCAGACCTAACAGAATACCGCCAAGGGTATAGGCAAGCGTCTTATCAAGGAACCCCAAGCCAAATGTCAGTACAACAATGACGGCAAGTGCAGCAAGAACTGGAGACATGACACGCAGGTAGAGATGATCTAACGTTTCGACATCAGCCACAATCCTATTCAATAACTCTCCCTGACGAAAACGAGCGATACCTCCCGGAGAAAGTGGCAGGATCTTCTGAAAGGTAAAAACCCGAAGATGTGCCAATACCCGGAACGTAGCATCATGGCTGACTAATCGTTCACCATAACGCCCGGCAGTGCGAAAAATAGCTGCCCCACGGACACCTGCCGCAGGAAGCATGTAATTGAAGGTATATTTTCCGGCAAATCCTGCTACAGCAGTGCCGGCAAGAAACCAACCGGACAGCGTAAGTAAGCCAATACTGGCTAGCAGAGTTACAACTGCCAAAATCATACCTAAACTAATAAGAAACCAATGGCGGCGATAGAGTGCAAGAAAAGGGAATAATACACGCATGATTAAAGCTCCACACTGCGATGAGACAACAGACGGGAAAAGGCACCTTGAGATTGGCTCAAATTTTGATAGTTATCTTTTTCGATAATTAACCCGCTCTCCATAACCCAGATTTGATCGTATTTCAGCGTTTCTTCCAGTAAGTGTGTAACCAATAATGTTGTTTGCTGACTGGATGCCTGATTCAATGCCGTCATCACGCGTTGTTCACTATTAGCATCAAGGCTGGCTGCGGGTTCATCCAGTAACAAGAGCTGGCACGGATTTAATAATGCCCGCGCTACAGCGATACGCTGAGCTTGCCCGACAGATAGACGAGCCGCATTATCACCAATAACGGTGTTTATGCCATCAGGGAGATCACAGACAAACTCATCGACATAAGCGCGTTTCATGACATCGTGGATCTGTTCTGATGTCGCATCAAATTGACCCAGACGAATATTATCGAGTACCGTTTGTTCCGGCAGATGAGGGTTTTGTCCAACCCAACTGACTTGTTCACGCCATTTATCGAGATCAAGCTCACGCAATTCGTTTCCATTGATTTTCAATGAACCCCGGTAAGGAAGGAAACCGAGTAACACGTTTATTAGTGAACTTTTTCCTGCGCCACTTTTTCCCACTAATGCAATGCGTTGATGCTTATCAATTGTAAAATTTAAAGGGCCAGCAAGACGGTGCCCATCATGTGACAGAACTTCCAATTCAGTTGCTTCAATGGTCACCGATTCTTCATCTGGTAAGGTTTTTCTGCCGCCGTATGTGGTGTGTTCCCCATTGCTGCTTAACAAGGTGAAAAGTGATTCCGCAGCGCCCACAGCCTGAGCTTTAGCATGATAAAAAGTGCCTAAATCACGCAGCGGTTGGAAGAATTCAGGAGCAAGGATAAGTGTGAGGAAACCGGCAAATAATGTCACGCCAAGACCATAACTGCCAAAATGTAACTCGCCCAGATAAGAAAAACCAAAATAAACAGCGACAACAGCAATGGAAACAGCGGCAAAAAACTCCAATACCGCAGAAGATAAAAATGCCATACGTAGTACTTCCATTGTCCTGCGTCGGAAATCTTCTGTTGATTCGGTAATTTGTTTAATTTCGGCTTTTCCCCCATGGAACAAACGCAATGCTTCGAGACCACGTAAACGATCCAGAAAATGACCACTTAAACGACCAAGTGCAACAAAATTGCGTCGGTTAGCATCAGCAGCCCCTAATCCGACCAAAGCCATGAAAATAGGGATTAATGGCGCAGTTACAAACAGAATAACACCAGCGGCCCAATTGATGGGAAAGATAGTGATCAGGATTAAGACAGGAATAGTAGCCGCAAGGGTCATTTGAGGTAAATAGCGGGAATAAAAATCCTGCATGTCTTCAATTTGTTCCAGAATAATGGTCGCCCAGCTACCCGCCGGTTTGCCTTTTACCCAAACAGGCCCCAATTGGATCAGCTTATCTAATACCATACCGCGGATTTGTTGACGCACGACTTTACCGCAGATAAACCCGATACGTTCCCGGACAGCACTGACAATGGCCCTCAGAGTGAAAGAAGCCATCAACATCAAGAATTGGTTGATGAGATTTTCACGGGGGACATTATCCATAATAAGCGCCTGAAGAATAGAAGCGAGCAGCCAGGCTTGAGTGATAATCAGTAAACCACCAATTAGCCCTAGCAGCATGGATAGACGAAGCCATCGACGGGCTGGAGCACTTTGCTGTTTCAGCCATCGAACAAGTTCAGATTGTCTTGTTTTGTCCATAAGAAAAATTTCAGATTAGCAGATGATGATACGGCGTATCAGAAAAGCTGGTAATTGTATTGCCAGCTTCCGCACATTAGCACTGTGTTGCCTGTAAAAAGTTACCTGTTAAAAAGCGCTATCGAAACAGCGCTTTTAGGGAAAGATCATCTTATTTAGTTGCCAGTCCGTCCAGAAAACGTTCGGCGTCCAGCGCAGCCATACAGCCCGTGCCGGCTGAAGTGATAGCTTGTCGATAAACATGATCCATGACATCACCTGCGGCAAATATGCCGGGAATGGAAGTTTGGGTGGCATTTCCATGCAGACCGGACTGAACTTTGATGTACCCGTTTTCCAGCTCAAGCTGTCCGGCAAAAATGTCGGTATTAGGACTATGGCCGATAGCGATGAAAACACCTGCAACATCCAGCTCTTCAGTGTTGTCACTTTTCGTATCGCGAATACGGATACCTGTTACACCCATTTCATCACCCAAAACTTCGTCTAGAGTGCGATCAGTATGCAAAATAATATTGCCGTTTTTAACCTTATCCATCAAACGGTCAATCAAGATCTTTTCTGAACGGAAAGTGTCACGGCGGTGGATCAGGTGAACTTCGGACGCAATATTCGCCAAGTATAATGCTTCTTCAACGGCAGTATTACCGCCACCTACGACAGCAACTTTTTGTTTACGGTAGAAGAAACCATCACAAGTTGCACAGGCAGAAACACCACGTCCTTTGAATGCTTCTTCGGAAGGCAGCCCCAAATAACGAGCAGAGGCACCTGTTGCGATGATTAAGGCATCACAGGTATATTCCTGATCATCACCATATAGATGGAATATTTTTTTTGAGAAATCAACTTTCTTAATGTGATCAGTTATAATTTCTGTCTGAAATTTTTCAGCGTGCTGGAACATACGCTCCATCAAAACAGGGCCTGTTAGCCCTTCAGGATCTCCGGGCCAGTTTTCAACTTCAGTCGTGGTGGTCAATTGACCGCCTTTCTCAACCCCGGTAATGAGTACGGGATTTAGATTAGCACGGGCCGCATAAACAGCAGCAGTATAACCAGCAGGACCTGAGCCAAGAATAATGAGCTTACTGTGTTTGGCTGTACTCATGAATACCTCATTTCCATTATCGCATATTGCAGATTTAGGGATTGTAGGAGAAATAATAAGTTAAAAAAAGCGATTATCAGATAAAATATTCATGTTATTAACGATTTTACCGATAGATAGTAACTGTGATGTAATGGGAATGTAAGGAGTGAGTGCTTAACTTTTTGAATTGAACATCATTTATTCGTTTTAGGCATGAAACGAGCTATTGAAACGATTTACCGAAAATTTGTTTGGTAGGTTGTTCTGATTTTTGTTCATTTACTTTGACAATCGGCTATGCATTTGCGAAAACATCTATGTAAGAGATAATTATCTGCCTCGTTAATCGATTGTTTCTATAGAATAGACAATTTGGAGTAGATGATTTTCTCATAGAATATTAAAAATTGCCGATAAGCTGCTTTCTGAGAGGCATAGTGTTTTGGGAGATAACATTCCGGAAGACGGTGCTCTGGTAAGTCGTGTTTGGTTAATCGAGTTCTGGGAAATTGTATTCTGGAAGATTACGTGCAGGCCCCAAACCTTGGTTACAGATTGAGCTTTAGCCTTTGAAGACATCTTTTCCAGCTCAACTGCTTAAAAGAGATAGGGAAAATGTTATGGGTGTAGGAATATAAAGAGAGAGCAATAAGATGATAGATAATAAGAAGCGTCCAGGAAAAGATCTTGATCGCATAGACCGTAATATCCTTAACGAATTACAGAAAGACGGCCGTATTTCTAATGTGGAATTATCCAAACGGGTAGGATTATCACCTACACCTTGTCTGGAACGCGTGCGTCGTTTAGAGCGTCAAGGCTTTATTTCTGGTTATACTGCCTTGCTGAATCCCCATTATTTGGATGCATCATTACTGGTGTTCGTTGAAATTACCCTAAACCGTGGAGCAGCAGATGTTTTTGAGCAGTTTAATACTGCCGTACAAAAACTGGAAGAAATTCAAGAGTGCCATTTGGTTTCAGGGGATTTTGACTACTTACTGAAAACACGTGTGCCAGACATGTCTGCGTACCGTAAATTGCTAGGTGAGACTTTATTACGTCTTCCGGGCGTTAACGATACTCGTACTTATGTAGTCATGGAAGAAGTGAAACAGAGTAACCGTTTGGTAATTAAGACTCGTTAAGCTTTTGTCTACAATGTACAGTGTATAGATGCAAAACAGGAAAAATTTAGGTACACTCCTGTTTATGCATACAGTTTCAACGCTGAGCTAACCTCAGCGTTGTTCCGTTTAATCAACAGGAAAACCTGGAGAGTCTTTCTTGAACCAGGAATATACAGAAGACAAACGTGTTAGATTAAAGAGAATAAGCAGTGGCCGTCGGCTTCTGGAAGCCGTTCTGTTGGTTATTGCCATATGTGCCGTATATTTAATGGTAGCACTTGTCAGTTTTCACCCTTCCGATCCTAGCTGGTCACAAACTGCCTGGCATGAACCTGTTCATAATTTAGGTGGCAGCATTGGTGCCTGGTTGTCAGACATACTATTCTCAGCATTTGGTATTCTTGCCTATGCAGTCCCACCCTTAATGCTTTCGGGTTGTTGGAATGCTTTCCGTCAGAAAGATAGGCAAGAGTATGTGGATTTCTTCACGCTGGCATTACGCGTTATTGGTGTCTTAACTCTTATCTTGACTTCATGTGGTTTGGCTGCACTCAATATTGATGATTTCGATGATTTTGCTTCAGGTGGTGTTATCGGTAGCCTGTTCAGTAACGCGATTCTGCCATGGTTTAACATCCTTGGTGCAACTTTGGCCTTGCTTGGTACATGGGCTATCGGGTTCACATTATTTACGGGCTGGTCCTGGCTTACCATTGCAGAAAAAATTGGGGAGTACACTCTGGGTTCGCTCAGTTTTGTAGTTAATCGTGGTCGTACACAAACTGATTATAATGATGAGTTGGAGAAAGAAGTTTTTCCAGAGATTTCTGATGATACAAGCCATCCTAAACAAGAGGAGTCTAAAGTAGTCCCTGTTAAGGCGACTCATGTTATTCAAAACGCCATTGCCGATGATGAAGATGATGTGTTGCTGACAGCTCCAACAGTGACAGAGTTGGTGAATACCATTTCAGAACAGACAGTTATGGAAAAGTCAGAGGGAACAATTTCACCTGAACAGATGCAATCTACTCTGGAACAAAACAATAAATCTCACCTGATTAAGCCACAAATATCCATAGTTCCAGAAGCGGTATCAGTACAAACGGAATTAGGGCAGGCTGGAGCTGAACAGATTATTGGAGCAGAACAAACTGAAAATAGTCAGGAGCAAGAGCCTGCCCAGTATACATTTGAGCTGCCTGATGAGCACCAGCCGGGGAATGGCATAGCAACACAGAGTACTATGCCAATGTCACCGCCTTCAAAAGATAGTACTGATTTGCGGGATTCGGTAATTAGCTCTATTGCTGTTGTGAAAAATCCTCAGATGAAACAGGGAATAGGCCCTGAAATGCCAAGGCCAAATCCGGTACGAATACCGACTCGCCGTGAATTGTATGGTATTAAAGTTCCTTCTCACCGTTTGTCTGAGCATTTGCAGCGAAAAGAAAGACAGGACGAATCCAATGCTGAAGTTGAAGAACAGAGAATGGATGAGCAGCAGCAAGACATGCTGCGTGAGCAATTTATTGCGCAACAGCGTGAGCGTTATGGTTATGATTTGGAAAAAGAGACAGCACAAGTAAAAGCTGAAAGTTTCACCTCTATTTATAACCAACCAACACATGGTAAAACAACAACAGAACAATCTGTTGATAACCGTGATGATAAAGCACCAATCAGTATTGATGAACAAGCAGAGCAGGAAGAAACGTTGCGGAAAGAGTTTGAACAGCAGCAACGTCAACGTTATCAAAGCCAGCTTGCTCAGCAGTCTGAACAGCCTATGTTTGATTACTTTTCACCAAATAATAGCGTAGAAATTCCTGAGCCAGCAGAACCCTTATTTATACCTTCTGGATCTGTACCACCGGAAGAAGCTATTCAACCAGAACAAGAAAAAAATATTGTTCCTGTTTCAACAGATTCTTCTGTTTTAAAAACTTCTCATCAGCCGGAAACTACGCATAATTTTGCGCAGCAACCGCAGCAACCGCAGCAACCGCAGCAACCGCAGCAACCGCAGCAACCGCAGCAACCGCAGCAACCGCAGCAACCGCAGCAACCGCAGCAACCGCAGCAACCGCAGCAACCAAGCCTGTTTCATCCATTTTTGGTACGTAATGATCAGCCATTGCCTAAGCCGACTACACCGATGCCTTCTTTGGATCTTCTGGCAGAACCTCCAGCAGCAGCAGAACCGATTGATATGTTTGCGCTGGAACAAACTTCGCGTTTAATTGAAGCTCGTCTGAATGATTATCGTGTCAAAGCGGATGTTGTTGGGTTCTCTCCAGGTCCTGTAATCACACGTTTTGAATTGGATTTAGCGCCTGGGGTTAAAGCCTCCCGCATTTCCAATTTATCTCGCGATCTTGCACGTTCACTTTCGGCTGTGGCAGTTCGTATTGTTGAAGTGATCCCAGGAAAACCTTATGTGGGTTTGGAATTGCCGAATAAAAAACGCCAAACCGTTTATTTACGGGAAGTGCTGGATTGTGAAAAATTCCGTGATAACCCGTCACCATTAACTATCGTCTTGGGAAAAGATATCGCTGGTCAGCCTGTTGTCGCTGATTTAGGGAAAATGCCCCATTTGTTAGTAGCAGGGACGACAGGTTCGGGAAAATCAGTCGGCGTTAATGCCATGATCCTTAGCATCTTGTATAAAGCGAAACCAGAAGATGTTCGTTTTATCATGATCGATCCGAAAATGCTTGAGTTATCTGTTTACGAAGGCATTCCGCATTTGTTGACAGAAGTAGTTACTGATATGAAAGACGCAGCCAATGCACTGCGTTGGTGTGTCAATGAAATGGAACGCCGTTATAAATTAATGTCAGCTTTAGGTGTGCGCAATATCGCGGGTTATAACGATAAGATCAAACAGGCTGAAAATATGGGCCGACCAATCCCAGATCCCTTCTGGAAGCCCGGTGACAGTATGGATGTGGCACATCCTGTGCTGAAAAAAGAGCCTTATATTGTTGTTATGGTCGATGAGTTTGCCGACTTAATGATGACAGTCGGCAAAAAAGTGGAAGAGTTAATTGCGCGTTTGGCACAGAAAGCGCGTGCTGCGGGGATCCACTTGGTACTGGCTACACAGCGTCCTTCTGTTGATATTATTACGGGATTGATTAAAGCCAATATTCCTACGCGAATTGCATTCACTGTTTCCAGTAAAATTGATTCCCGTACCATTCTTGATCAGGGAGGAGCGGAATCATTGCTTGGTATGGGGGATATGCTCTATTTGGCCCCAAACTCTTCGATTCCTGTACGTGTCCACGGCGCTTTCGTGCGTGATCAGGAAGTCCATGAAGTTGTTAATGACTGGAAAGCACGTGGTCGTCCTCAATACATTGATAATATTATTAAAGGGGGGGAAGATGGCGAAGGAGGATTGGGATTAGATAGTGATGAAGAGCTGGATCCTTTGTTTGATCAGGCCGTTGAATTTGTGATTGAAAAACGCCGGGTATCTATCTCCGGGGTACAACGTCAATTCCGTATTGGTTATAACCGAGCAGCTCGAATTGTAGAACAGATGGAAGCTCAGCAAATTGTCAGTGCGCCTGGTCATAATGGTAATCGTGAGGTTTTAGCACCTCCGCCACATGAACACTGAGCATCATTTTAAATTCGGCATCGGTTATTGTGATGCCGATAATATATGAATTGAAGGTACTCACACATGAAAAAACTGATGTTGATTGGTTGTCTGATGATGGGAATGAGCGTGAGTTCTGCATGGGCTGATGCTGCACAAAGTTTGCAAGGTCGATTGAGTAAGGTAAATAGTTTTCACGCGAACTTTACTCAGACTGTTACCAGCAGTGACGGTTCAACGATCCAAAATGGTGAAGGGCAACTCTGGGTTAAACGTCCCAATTTGTTTAATTGGCATATGACATCGCCTGATGAAAGTACTTTGATTTCTGATGGTAAAACGTTGTGGTTCTACAATCCTTTTGTTGAGCAAGTAACAGCTAATTGGCTGAAAGATGCTACGGGCAATACACCGTTTATGTTGATTGCTCGTAATGATCCCTCGGATTGGAAACAATACAGAGTGACACAAAATGGTAATAACTTTGAGTTGACGCCGAATAATGCCAATGGAAATCTGAAACATTTTTCAATCACAGTGACACCTGATGGCACTATTCAGAAATTCACAGCAGTTGAACAAGACGGTCAGAAAAGCGCATATCAGTTGAAAGGGCAGCAGAATACCAGCGTAGATGCGTCAAAATTCAAATTCACTTTACCAGAAGGTGTTACGCTGGATGATCAGCGCCAGTGAGGTTTAAGTGAACAATCTTTCACTCGATTTTTCACAGAATGAGTTTCAGCCACTGGCTGCAAGAATGCGGCCGGTTACGCTGGATCGTTATATTGGACAGCAACATCTATTGGCAAAGGGGAAACCTTTGCCAAGGGCGATCCGTGCAGGTCATCTTCACTCCATGATTTTGTGGGGACCGCCGGGCACGGGGAAAACGACGCTGGCTGAAATTATCGGCTATTATGCACAAGCAGATATTGAACGTATTTCTGCCGTTACATCCGGTATCAAAGAGATACGTGAATCTATAGAAAAAGCACGACAGAACCGCAATGTAGGGCGCAGAACAATTTTGTTTGTTGATGAAGTTCACCGATTTAACAAAAGTCAGCAAGATGCCTTTTTGCCACACATTGAAGATGGCACCATCACGTTCATTGGTGCCACGACTGAAAACCCCTCTTTTGAACTAAATTCAGCATTGTTATCACGAGCGCGAGTCTATTTATTGAAATCTCTTTCGCCAGCAGAAATAGAACAAGTGCTTATTCAAGCCATAAATGATAAAGAGCATGGCCTCGGTGGGCAAAATATCGTGTTGCCGGACAGTACTCGTCAAATGGTAGCTGAGTTGGTCGCAGGGGATGCACGTCGTTCATTAAACTTGCTGGAAATGATGTCAGATATGGCGGAAGCCAATGTACAAGGGCAACGTATCCTGACCCCAGAGTTACTGAAAGAGGTTAGCGGAGAGCGGAGTGCACGATTTGATAATCAAGGTGATAGGTACTACGACTTAATATCGGCTTTGCATAAATCAATCCGGGGTTCTTCACCGGATGCTGCGCTTTACTGGTATGCCAGAATCATTACCGCGGGTGGAGATCCGCTTTATGTTGCCCGCCGCTTACTGGCAATAGCGTCTGAAGATGTAGGCAATGCTGATCCGCGTGGAATGCAGGTAGCAATTGCTGCATGGGATTGTTTTACCCGTGTTGGTGCAGCAGAAGGAGAACGTGCAATTGCGCAGGCAATTGTTTATCTTGCCTGTGCTCCCAAAAGTAATGCTGTTTACACGGCATTTAAAGCGGCTATGGCAGATGCACAAGAAAAATCGGATTATGACGTTCCTGCTCATCTGCGTAATGCTCCGACCAAATTGATGAAAGAAATGGGGTTTGGTGAAGAATATCGTTATGCCCATGATGAGCCCAATGCGTATGCGGCGGGAGAAGTTTATTTTCCACCTGAGATGCAACATACTCGTTATTACCACCCGACCAGCAGAGGGCTGGAAGGTAAGATTAGTGAGAAATTAAACTGGTTGATGGAACAGGACCAAAGTAGCTCAATAAAACGCTATCGTTAATGTCATTGATACGGTAAGGTTCATATGGTAAAGAATTTATATCAGGTTGGTTAATCAAGATTGATTTTCCTACTGTTTTAGTAACTTTTTTCTCAATACTATTTTTTAACAACCATTTTCTTAACAACTAGTTTATTAACAACAAGCACAGGAATAGCATGCTCGATCCAAATATGCTGCGTAACGAGCTAGACGCAGTCGCCGAAAAACTGGCTCGCAGGGGTTATACCCTTGATGTGGAGACGGTGCGTAAACAAGAAGAGCGCCGTAAAGTTTTACAAGTTGAAACTGAAACCCTGCAAGCAGAACGTAATTCCCGATCGAAGGCTATTGGTGCAGCTAAAGCCCGTGGTGAAGATATTGAACCATTGCGCCAGGAAGTAAATCAATTGGGAGAAAAGTTAGATTCAGCAAAAGCTGAATTAGAAGCATTGCAGGCTGAGATCCGTGATCTTGCATTAGGCATGCCGAATATTCCTGATGATTCTTCTCCTGACGGAAAAGATGATAGTGATAATGTGGAAATCAGCCGTTGGGGTGAACCACGTCAGTATGATTTTGAAGTAAAAGATCATGTATCGTTGGGTGAGTTAACTGATGGCCTTGATTTTGCCGCCGCAGTGAAATTAACAGGTGCGCGTTTTGTTGTGATGAAAGGGCAAATTGCCCACCTGCATCGTGCATTGGCGCAGTTTATGCTGGATCTGCATACTGAACAACATGGCTATCTGGAAACTTATGTGCCTTATCTGGTTAACCATGACACGCTGTACGGTACAGGCCAGTTGCCTAAATTTGGTGAAGATTTGTTCCACACCAAGGCACTGGCAGAAGATTCTGGTAGTAACTATGCACTTATTCCAACTGCGGAAGTACCTGTGACTAACTTAGTGCGTGGTGAAATTCTGGATGAGAATGATCTTCCACTGAGAATGACAGCACATACACCTTGTTTCCGCTCAGAAGCAGGTTCTTACGGCCGCGATACTCGTGGTCTGATCCGTATGCACCAGTTTGATAAAATTGAGCTGGTTCAAATTGCTCACCCTGAAAAATCTATGGAAGCGTTGGAAGAGCTGACGGGGCATGCAGAAAAAGTATTGCAGTTACTGAAATTGCCTTACCGTAAGATGTTGCTGTGTACCGGAGATATGGGCGCGAGTGCAAGAAAAACCTACGATTTGGAAGTTTGGTTACCTGCGCAGAATACTTATCGTGAAATTTCATCTTGTTCTAATATGTGGGATTTTCAGGCTCGTCGTATGCAGGCCCGTTTCCGCAGTAAAGATGACAAAAAAAACCAGTTAGTGCATACACTGAATGGCTCTGGCCTGGCTGTAGGGCGTACACTGGTTGCTGTAATGGAAAACTATCAGCAGGCAGATGGCCGTATTGAAGTTCCAGAAGTATTGCGTTCTTATATGAAAGGGCTGGAATATATTGGCTAATACCTTTTATCTTTAATAAAAAGCGCCATATCAGGCGCTTTTTTTATCAACAATAATTTATGTTTTATTCTGCCTATAAGACGTGTTTCCTTGCCGCCGCGCCGCAACTTGAAATCCATTGGGTATGGAACTGATTGTAAAAATGAAAATACTGAAAATAAGAATGATAAGATGTATAAAAGAAAAATTACCAATCAGAAGTACAGGCTCTGCTTTACATAGAACCCGATTTATTAAATCCAGTGAGCAGCAAGCTTATTTTAAAATCACCTATGGTTCTCTGTTTTCCCGCGACTGCGAAGAAAAATTTTTTTTGCATTAAGAATGATATTTTTATTATCTACTGTTTCTATTTATTAGGTAATAATTCAGATAATGCAGGTTATTAACAAAGTGCTGACTTTGATATTCAGCACTTTTATTTATTTTTATGAAGTATTTATTAGATGATCAAACTGGATTTTTGTTCTTTGCTGCTGTTGCCTTTTGATGTATAAAAAATACTGCGGTATGTTGTATAATAAGTAATAAAATTCATAGGGATAGTTATAATCAGGCCCAACAATAAGGGTATCATGGAAGTCACTATCAGAATTCCCATTAGCAGGAAAAACAGAAAACCTCCGAGTAAGTTTTTCTTCACAGCATTCAGGCTCATTGATACGGCTTCCCCAAATTTCATATCATTAATGATAATCAATGCAGGAGCAAACCAAATAAATGCAAGGGCGACTAAGCTAAAAATACAGAAGACAAAGATTGCCCCTATGAAAGAAGAGATGCTATCCATTAATAATTCTGGATTTGGATCCCCATATTGAGAGGCCAAAAACAGTTCTACTATACCAAAGCCTGCCACAAGGACAGCCGCGATGACCCCAAGTGCATAGATGCCTAAGTAAAGTGCACCAACAGCAACCAGTGTACCTAATTTATCTTTAAATCCATAGAATAATAATTCTATTTCAAAATTACCGGTGGTTCTCTGTTTTTCAGCAGCAGCGATAAAACCGGCAACAAATACTGAACCAAATAGAAAAGATACTAAATTTAGGAATGGAATAAAATTCAAGCCTACCATGATAACTATATAGACTAATGTCAATAATATCCATTGCATTGGGTTTGCTTTGAATATTTGCCAGGCATTACTGATCCATTCTGTTGCTGCTCCTGCTCCAACAGCCTGCCCTTCACGAATGAATACCTCTTTTTCTTTAGTTAGGGATATGCTTTTTTCCCCGGAATTGAAATTAATATCTTGATTATTCATTTTTTTCCGCTTTATCTGGTTGAATAGTAATTGCCAAATTAAACTTTATCTATATCCATCCCGGAACAGAGTTTTTGGGTAAAGCAGAAGGGATTATTCCATGAAAATTTCTAATCAACAAGGATTAACTGTTAATTTTATTAAGAGATTAATGCACAAATTCTTTCTTATATCGCCAAATGATTTTGCTTATATTTAAAACTTTTCTTTTGCACTAACTAAAATTAATTTTCCTTTTATAGGCAATCAATAAAATCACCTTGTACTTTAAATGGTATATCATCAAGAAATGATTTTTTATCATATTGTTAAATGAGTTTATTTTAATACTTTTTTAGTTAATGTATTTATGATGTGGATGTAATTTATTAATAATCCAATAGTTATTGAATGAAATCAAATTGTGTAAAAAGTGCACCTGAATTTATAATATAGTAACTTATTAACCCGGTGTGCAAATGCCCATACTCCCATCATGCAGCATAATTAATTTTGGGGTGCAGAAAAAAGCGAGCAACATGTTTATTT
>NZ_JBFPEZ010000149.1:0-1706 GCF_040838225.1 Xenorhabdus sp. SGI246 | reverse complement strand
CAGAACTCTTTTTCGAAAATCTAGACTGTAACCCATTTCACTTTATGCCTTGTCATTTTGGATTTGGATATTATGACATATTAGTATGATTCTGCTATATGGTTACCGATGTGGGTTGAGTAAATGGTGAACTCAAAACGTCAATCTATGGTCTCCCCCGTTTTTGCAACACCAATTTTGATACATTGTGGGCTTGCTTCAATCTATCCGGCGTCTCAATGAGCAAGTGTGCTCGCGCCTTAATGAGTTCTGCACCTGATGAATCTAACAACAGCCTCGGCTTCATTGAGCCATTGATGTTTACAGTTTTGCCATCAGGCAGATGGGCCATTTATGTCATCAATAATCAGTCTTCGCAAAACCAGATAAGTTACCGTTATTTTCTCAACTTATTGACATACTATAGTAAAAATTCATCACATTGATTCAAATACCGCTTTTTTAGTGATGAGCGCCCAAGCGATCCGCGCTAGCTTATTCGCCAGAGCACAAGCGACAATACAGGAATGCTTTCGTGTTAATTGATTTTTGACCCATTCAGCCAGTTTCTGTATATAAACCCGGGCGCACTGAACCAGCAATTTTCTGAGTTGTTTATTGCCGCGTTTACTTATTCCTAAAAGGGTATTATGCCCTCCGGTACTATACTGTCTCGGAACTAATCCTGTAGAGGCAGCAAATTCTCGACTGTGAGCATATTGCCTTCCATCGCCTAGTCATGAAGCCAGCAGACTTGCTGTGACAGGGCCGACGGATGGGATAGTCAGTAACCGCTGGGCCCCTTCATCCTGTTTGAGAGTTGAATCAATTTCTTTTTCAATTTCATTGAGTTGTCCGACCAAATACAGATAATGAGCATGCAAACGTTGGAGTAGTTGTACCAGATAAGGAGGAAGGTCATGTTCAGTGATAACCTCAGATAACCGCTTAATCACTGCGAGGCCTTTCGGCATACTGATCCCAAATTCCAATAAGAAAGCATGCATCTGGTTGATCGTTTTCACTTTGTCATTGACCAGAGATTCCCGAACACGATGTAATGCCCTCATGCATTGTTGACCTTCCGTGCGAGGCTGAACAAATCGCATAGAAGGCCGGGAAGCGGCTTCACAAATGGCTTCAGCATCAATGAAATCATTTTTATTGCTTTTGACGAAAGGTCGAACGAACTGAGGCGAAATCAATTTAGTTTCGTGACCGAGTGCCGCTATTTTACGCGCCATAAAATGCGATCCCGGACAAGCCTCCATCACGACAGTTGCACAAGGAGTGACGCTCAGAAAGTCAATGAGCTTAGCCCGAGTCATTTTCTTACGATAAAGGGCTTTTCCATTTTGATCTTGGCAGTGTAGATGAAAGGTATGTTTACCCAAATCAATACCGATAAGTGTTGTGCTGTTCATGATGATGGCCTCTTCTAAAAGAAAATCACACTGTCAATTTACTGTAACAGGGTTGGGGAGACCATCTCATTACAGCCCCTAATGAACTCAATGAAAATGAGTTATTTTATATTCATCAGGGAAACTTTATTGCTGACAGAATGTTTTTTTAGTATCAGATGTCGGGAAATACCAACTTAACATTTATTAAGTTGGTATCTGTGGTGATTTATATATCTAAGTGTACGCGATGCTCGACTTTAACATCCTATAACATTGGCTTGTTGAAGCCAGTCGTGTTGACTTTTACCTTGTTTGAAATTG
>NZ_JBFPEZ010000148.1:0-1772 GCF_040838225.1 Xenorhabdus sp. SGI246 | reverse complement strand
GGTTATGTTGATTTAGCTATATAATGACAAACGCCAGTGCCAACATACTGGCGTAATTTCGCGCTAATTTATCGTATCTTGTTGCAATAGCTCGAAAATGTTTTATTCTGGCAAACGCATTTTCGACCAAATGCCGATAACAGTATAAAACTTCATCAATATTTTTATCGGGTTTTCGGCTATTTTTTCGATAGGGAATGACCGTTTTTGAACCTTGTTTTTCAACGAAATCTCTGAAAGTACCGCTATCGTAACCTTTATCCGCGATCACAAAATCGGATGCTGGTGAATGGGTGACCAAACTTTCTGCATGTACAATGTCGTGCGTTTGACCCCCTGACAGCTCAAAATGGACAGGCAAACCATAACTGTCTACGGCCAAATGAATTTTAGTCGAACGTCCACCTCGACTTTTACCGATGGCTTCATCTTCTGTTGAAGCTGCCCCTGAGCTATGTTGATGAGCGCGGACAATACTCCCATCAATGAATAACCATTCGGTGTCTGTATTTTCAGATAACAATCTGAATAATAACTCAAAAACACCTTTCTTTGACCAGGCGTTAAAGCGCTTAAAAAGCGTATTCCATTTGCCAAATTCATCGGGTAAATCCCGCCACGGACATCCCGTTCTCATTCGATAAAGGATCCCTTCGAAAGTCAGGTAATGCGCGTCTTTGTGGTAAATACATCCATGTTGTTGCATTAATACAGCTAGCGTATTCCATAAAGATTTTGATAACATTGTTCTTGGCATGATGAGCTGGGGTAATGGTTTTTTCGCGAAGACAATGATACCAGATCATCATGCTGTTCAAACTTCCCTCCACGAAACGTCAACACGCCCTAGCAATTTTCTGAGTTGCCCATTGCCTCGTTTACTTATCCCTAAAAGGGTGTTACGCCCCCCGGTGCTATATTGTCTCGGAACTAATCCTGTAGAGGCAGCAAATTCTCGACTGTGAGCATATTGCCTTCCATCTCCGAGTGATGAAGCCAGCAGACTTGCTGTGATAGGGCCGATTGATGGGATAGTCAGTAACCGCTGGGCCCCTTCATCTTGTTTGAGGGTTGAATCAAGTTCTTTTTCAATTTCATTGAGTTGTCCGACAAGGTACAGATAATGAGCATGTAAACGTTGGAGCAGTTGTATCAGATAAGGAGGAAGGTCATGTTCAGTGATAACTTCAGATAACCGCTTAATCACTGCGAGGCCTTTCGGCATACTGATCCCAAACTCCAATAAGAAAGCGTGCATCTGGTTGGTGGTTTTCACTTTGTCACTGACCAGAGATTCCCGGACACGATGTAATGCTCTCATGCATTGTTGACCTTCCGTGCGAGGCTGAACAAATCGCATAGAAGGCCGAGAAGCAGCTTCACAAATGGCTTCAGCATCAATGAAATCATTTTTATTGCTTTTAACAAAAGGGCGAACAAACTGAGGTGAAATCAATTTAGTTTCGTGACCGAGTGCAGCTATTTTACGCGCCATAAAATGCGAACCCGGACAAGCTTCCATCACGATAGTTGCACGAGGAGTGACGCACAGGAATTCAACGAGCTTAGGGCGGGTCATTTTCTTACGATAAAGGGCTTTTCCATTTTGATCTTGACAGTGTAGATGAAAGGTATTTTTACCCAGGTCAATACCGATAAGTGTTGTACTGTTCATGATGATGGCCTCTTCTAAAAAGAATCACACTATCAATTTACTGCTATAGGGTGGGGAAGGCCATCTCATTACACGCCCTAGATAGTGTCGTCATGAA
>NZ_JBFPEZ010000147.1:0-1433 GCF_040838225.1 Xenorhabdus sp. SGI246 | reverse complement strand
TTTCATGACGACACTATCTAGTAAAGAACAAAAAATAAATAGATTATTCTCAATTTAAAACACTTGGATTCGACACGGCAACATCACCCAAACTTAATGGTGTAAATCCCATCATAAAGAGTAAACCCATATAAATATCTCTCCTGAAATAACAGCCTGGTGTGGCTTCGCTAATAATTTTATATTGTAATTATTTTATTCATATAATAATTAATATTCTTGGATTCGCCTAATAAGTGCAATTCCTAAGAAAGGCGGTCAGTTGCTATAGTAGGCATCTTTCTCGCCAAAGGAAAATGCACTATGGCCTATATGCAACTGACCGAAATAGAAAGATATCAGATTTTCAGTTTAAAAGAAGCCGGTTTTACACAACGAGTTATTGCAACGTCACTTAATCGAGCTGCATCAACGATTAGCCGTGAATTGAAAAGAAATCGAGAAGCACAGAGATACTGCCCTAAACAAGCCCAGCTTAAAGCTTTAGAGCGTCGCCATACGGCTGTAAAAGCTGTCAAAGTGACACCAGAGATAACACTGTTTATTAAGCAATTAATCTGGCAAGATTTAAGCCCTGAACAAACCGTCGGTTATCTTAAAAGGGAGAAGATAATCTCGTTGCATCACGAAACAGTTTATCGTTTGATTTATAAAGATAAAATTAATGGTGGCGATTTATGGCAGCATCTCAGAATTGCTAAAAAACCGTATCGAAAACGCTATGGAAGTTATGAACGCAGAGGAAAAATCAAAAATAGGATCAGTATTGATAATCGCCCCAAAATTGTGGATAAAAAGCAGCGTATTGGTGATTGGGAAGGGGATACTATTGTTGGAAAAGATCATAAAAGTGCATTATTAACTTTAGTTGAACGAAAATCGCTATTTACTATCATAATTAAACTGGAAGATAAAACAGCGGAAGGGGTTGCAAAAGCGGCGACGAGGAATTTATCACATATAAAAAAAAAGATTAAAACCATCACTTTTGATAACGGATTGGAATTTTCTGAACACGAACTTATCAGTAAAAATTTAGAGACAAAGATTTATTTTTCTCACCCTTATTCACCTTGGGAAAGAGGGATCAATGAGAACACGAATGGATTAATCAGAGATTACTTCCCAAAAGGAACCGATTTTAATAAGGTATCAGAGCGGGAGATAAATCTCGTGGAAAACCGCTTAAATAAACGTCCTCGAAAAACGCGAGGTTACAAAACACCGAATGAGTTATTCAAGGGAATACCGACTCGTTTGCTTCATTCATAACGGTGTTGCACTTATTATGTGAATGCAAGATAGTTTAAAGGTTTTCCTATAGTAAATGAATTATTAACCCGGTGTGCAAATGCCCATACTCCCATCATGCAGCATAATTAATTTTGGGGTGCAGAAAAAAGCGAGCAACATGTTTATTTCTTCTTTGCAGC
>NZ_JBFPEZ010000146.1:0-6022 GCF_040838225.1 Xenorhabdus sp. SGI246 | reverse complement strand
TTCCACCGCGGGTCAGCTTGGATAGTCCGGCACAGAGGGCAAGGAAAAAGACCGCTGGTCGCTACATTTGGCGGTTTGTCTCTGGCATGGCAGAAAGATACAGTGATCTCCTATAACCCGAAGCAGGTATTTAACGGGGTTCGCAGTGAACTGATATCCAGACTACTGGCTCAGACCTGTGAATGCTGCGGGTCAAACGATGGTCCTTTCGAAGTCCATCATATCCGCAAACTGAGCGATCTGAATCAACGGGGCAGGAAAGAAAAACCACGGTGGCTGAGGATAATGGCTTCACGGCATCGTAAAACCTTAGTTGTGTGTCGGGAATGCCATCAAAATATTCACAGAACCAGACCATTACGACATCGGGAAATATGACACTGGAAAGCCGGGTGAGATCGAAAGACTCATGCCCGGTTTGGGGAGGGGGCGTCCGGAAAAGTGCTGTACAGACAGTAACTCGCTGGCGCTCTACTCTACTTCACGTACCGTTCTGCGAGAGGCTGTGGGGGCAGTTTCCACGGTCTACTCTCCTCACTTTTAGAGAAGATGATGCACGGATGAGAGAGCGGACCGCCACAAGAGTATTTGCCCAATGACGTAAAATGGCCCTCAATATTGTTAAACGAGATACCAACAGTAAACTGAGTTTGAGTGCGCGAAGGAAATCTGCTAGGTGGGATAAGGGCTATATGGAAGCTCTGCTATTTAATCAATTTTAGCCTACCCAAATTTCATGCGTAACCTCTGATATAATAAGGGTTATTATTACATGAATTTATTTATGACGACACCATCTAGGAAATTATTCCCAGTTATCTTTGTTTTCCCAGATAGTTTTCAACATACCTGTTGTTGGTACTCGAATGTTGTACCAATTTTCTTGAAAAACTGCTTTTTGATCATCTAAAATACTTCCATTTCCAGATGTAACTACTTCATACTTCATCGTCAGGAACATCGGTCTTTTTTATATTCACTGGAGGGAGTTCGTTTTTTAGACAAAGCTGGCGAACTGAAATTTAGAGGCTAAACGTAACATTATGGTCGTTGATGATATATCAAGCTTTAATGCTGTCGTTACAAAAGATTGAGATCCATTGGAGCGAAAACCTACGTTTAGAGAGTAACAGTCTGATATATCAACCTATGGAAGATTTCCCAATGACGAAAAAATTTGTAATCAATACCTTGGTCTTTGCCACAATCGCAGCCTCTTCGTTTTATGCCTCAGCACAAAAAACACTGACGGCGCAACAAGTCGCAGAGATTGTCAATAATACGCTTACACCGCTGCTCGAAAAACAGGATATTCCCGGTATGGCTGTCGCTGTGATTTATGACGGAAAGCCGCAATTTTTTAACTATGGTGTGGCGGATATAAAAACTCGACGCCCAATAACGGAAAATACCCTGTTTGAACTGGGCTCGGTCAGCAAGACCTTTACCGGGATCGCCGGGGGATATGCCATGCAAACCGATACCCTAAACCTTAATGATCCAGTGACGGCGTACAGTTCTGAGCTAACGGGCAGTCAGTGGCGGGGTGTTAAAATGTTGCATCTGGCGACGTATACTGCGGGGGGACTTCCTCTTCAGCTCCCAGATTCAGTCACGGACCAGAAGTCATTGTGGCAGTACTATCAACAATGGCAACCACTGTGGGCACCCGGGATGATGCGTAATTACTCCAATGCCAGTATTGGCTTATTCGGTGCACTGACGGCGAATAAAAGCCAGTTGACATTTGAAACCTATATGACGAAGTATGTTTTCCTGCCTTTAAAACTGACGCATACTTTTATAACCGTCCCAGAATCGATGCAGTCAGATTACGCGTGGGGATATAAGAATGGTCAGCCGGTGCGCGCCACACCGGGCATGTTGAGTGCAGAAGCCTACGGGGTAAAATCTACCACGCAAGATATGGTGAAATATATGCAGGTCAATATGGCTCCGGACAGCCTGTCTGCCGATAACGATAAGTTAAAGAAGGCCATCCTCGCGGCCCAGTCTCGTTATTACCGAGCGGGAAACATGTTCCAGGGGCTGGGATGGGAAATGCATAACTGGCCTATCAATCCGCAGAGGGTGATTGCCGACAGCGGCAATGACATCGCCTTGCAGCCGCATAAAGTTGAGGTACTGATACCGCCACGCTCTGCCGTATCGGCATCCTGGGTGCATAAAACCGGCAGTACCGACGGCTTTGGGGCTTATATTGCTTTCATCCCGGAGGAGAAAATTGGCATTGTGATGTTGGCTAACAAGAACTATCCAAATCCTGTCCGCGTGGAAGCTGCATATCATATTCTTAAGGCATTGCGTTGAGAGTGATGCTGTACCGGATAAGTGCGGTCTGGTAACAGGCTGCACTTATCCGACTGTAGAAGACCCCCTCCTGTTTCCACTAAGTTGGGAGCATATCAATTTGACCGGAGATTATGTGTAGCGTAGTCGTGCTAGGACTGAGGCCGGAAAATTTAGGCCCCTGTGTCAACTAAAACTAGCTTAGCGAATGAAAAGGAAACGTAATCATTGCCTGAGGACCTCCACGATTTTAGCTTCTTTGACAAAAACTTTGATCGTGCCTCAGAACCTGTTCAGAGTCTTTTTAACAATATCACTAAGAAAGCCAAATTGACCATTTGCAGGCTGGTATTCAGTTTTCGTTCGCAATGCTTCCAAAGCCGCCTGCATTTTTCCAACCAACTGAATGAGCGTTCAACAACCCAACGTTTAGGAATGACCGTAAACGTACACCTTTATGGATACCGATCACTTATATCAACTACAGCCCTATCACAATGGGTTCCAGTTCCGGTGAATCAAGGTTAAGCCGACTTAATTGGCGGTTAACCTTGGGACGGTTGAACCTGGCAGCATCAAGCGCCTCAACCAATGGACGGATCTCTCCGACCGTGGTCGTATCATCAGCCTGAATAATCGAGTCAAGCAATGCCAGTGTTTTATCCGCTTCATCGGCTAACGTCGCGCCGGGCATTCTGTTTCCGGCCAGACAAAAAGGAGACTTCAGGTGAGAGTTTTCGAGAACCGTTTCAATACGGATATCGTGAAGCCAGTGCTCGAAAAAGTTGTATTCGTAGGTAAAGCGGTCACCGGCATCAAATTCAAAGTCATCCAGCGTAATTTTGTAAAGGTTATCAGGAAATCCGATTCCACCGGAGTAGGAAATGCCATAATTTTTGCCATAAATACGGAATTGATGCAGGTGATCATCCTGCCATCCTTGCGCGATCTGAATGATATAGTGAAAAGCTGCTAAAGAAGTCTCACCTGACAGCCTGAACCGACGCCAAATCATAGGACTGATCCCCTGAAGGGCAATTTTCACGATATAATTTTTCATTGTGAGGTGTCTGATAAAATGATGTTCCTTTGCTCATTCTATCGTCGATTTAACACAGTGCCCCAAGGTTTTTTATGGTCTCTGCAGCATCTGACTGAAAATCTTGCTGCTGCGATTGCTCACCGGCGATTAGCATCTGCTGTTCATCATGCAGCTGCTGCACCTGCTCTTGAATATTGATGGAATCAGAATCTGCCGTTACGTCGCTGTGCGCCAGTGGCAAGGGGGTATCCCGGACACTGCCGGGATTTTTGAATGGGGTTGCGGGCTTCATCCGGTTGCTCCTTAACCTGAGCTTCGCTTAAGAAGGGAACTAAAGTGTCTGAGGCACGATCAAAGTTTTTGCTAAAGAAAACAAAATCGTGGAGATCCTTAGGCATGGTTAATTTAGAAGAACTTTATTGCGGCGTCGATGACTTTTGCCAAAAATTTATCCCTCTCTGGCATCAACAACTCATTGAAAACGGATTACGTAAACGGCACCGCGAAGCTTCCCTTTCTCTCAGCGAAGTCATGATGATCCTCATTTTATTCCACATGAGCCATTATCGTGATTTTAAAACATTTTATAATAAACATGTAAAACAATACCTTAATACCGATTTTCCCGGATTAGTCAGCTATACTCGCATGCTCACTCTGAAGAAAAGGGCCCTTATTCCTTTATGCACTTTTCTTTCGTCACGCAAGGCGAAAACCCAAGGGATCGCTTTTATTGATCCCACCAAAATTGCCGTTTGTCATAACCTTCGAATTCCCCGTCATCGGGTATTTGAGGGAGTTGCACAACGAGGAAAAACAAGTACGGGCTGGTTTTATGGCTTTAAACTTCATCTGGTCATCAATGATTGCGGTGAACTTTTGGCCGTGAAATTAACCGCAGGAAATACGGATGATCGTCACCCTGTCAAAACGCTGGCAAAAGGGTTAACGGGATGTTTATATGGCGATAAAGGATATTTATCACAGGCTTTATGCGATGAGTTGGAAGCGGAAGGGGTCACGTTAATCACTCATGTCCGGAGTAACATGAAAGCCAAAGCGTTACCTCTCTGGGATAGGTTAATGTTAAGACGGCGATTTTTGATAGAAACGGTCATCGACCAACTCAAAAATATTTCTCAGATAGAGCATTCAAGACATCGCAGTCAGCTCGGTTTTCTGCTGGAAATTGCCGCGGGTCTCATTGCTTATACATTCCAACCTAAAAAACCGGCTTGAATTTACGGGATAATGATATCGCTATTCTTAAACGAAGCTGAGGTTAGTTATGTCTGTTTTAACCCCCGCGCAACATCCATTTTTCTGGCCACCAATATCGCCGCCTCCAGCTCACTGCACTGGTGCTCGCACATTAACGCCCGTCGTTCCGCTTTTTCTTCTTTTTCCGTCATACCCAGCGCCAGATACAGGCTGGGTGGCACCACCCGAAACAGCGCTTCGATTTTTTTCGCCAGCACCACGCCTTCGGTATAACAACGGGGAAGTTTACTGGCAGAGAGCAACACGGCTTTTTGTTCTTCGGTCAGTTTTTTGAAGCGGGCGATTTGTTCCACTTCATCGGGAGGCATAGTCAGGCACAGCCACCATTCCGCCATATTCAGCATTTTCTCAGCGGTATTCGGGTAGTCGGCGAGGTTTTGCGTCGCCAGCCACAGCCAGGCCCCCAGTTTACGCCACATCTTGACGACCTTGGTCATATAGGGGGAGAGCAGCGGATTGGTGGTGGTGATATGCCCTTCATCAATCACCAGTTGCAGTTCCCTGTCCTGATACTGATCCCGTTCGGCCAGATTATTCACGGTGTTAATCAGAGACACCATTGCCAGTGCCATCTGCGCCGAGTAATTTTCACGCGCCAACGTACCCAAATCAATCAGAGTAACATCCACTTCCGGCCACGGGGTGCCGGGGCGGTTAAACAGTTCCCCTTCAAAGCCCTGTGTAAACATCGACATGGCACCGGCCATTTCATCCGCCCGTGCCCGGCGATGTGCCGTGATTAACGGCTGGCCATGCTCGTCCTGCTGGTGATTGCGGGCGATGGCATAGAGGGCATTCTGTAAGTCTGAAGCCACCATCTGACGTTGTTCTTCATGGCTGGTGTGAGCTGCCATCATAATGGCTTCGCGGATCAAACCGCGATCTGAGCGGGTCAGGCGCTCTTCCTCTTTTTTCTCGCCACCGGTGATCATCAGTCGGGCGGCAATTTCCATTTCCCCCAGAATATCACGCTGCTCATCCCCTTCATCCTGCGATTCATCCGTATCCGGAATATCGGCTTCATTAATACGCCATTGTTGGGGGCTGAGTTGCAACAGTTGATGGGCATCGGCAAACAGCGCCAGGCTCACGCCACAGCCCGGTTTGATACCGATTTTATTGACGGTCAGCCCCAGACTGGCGTAGTAATCGGCGAGTAAACCAAAGCTGTTCCCCGCTTCGACAATAAACAAACGCGGTCGGTGTATTGCCATCAGTTGTACCAAAGAAGCACACAACGTGGCGGATTTACCGGCCCCGGTCGGGCCAAACAACAATAAATGCGCATTCTGGGTGCGATCCTGCTTGTTCATCGGATCGAAGGTCAGCGGCGCACCACCGCGATTAAAGAAGCTGAACCCCGGATGACCGGTGCCGGTTGAGCGCCCG
>NZ_JBFPEZ010000145.1:0-3121 GCF_040838225.1 Xenorhabdus sp. SGI246 | reverse complement strand
AATTAAGGGACACAACCTAATTTTTGATGAATGATTGGCTTGCTTAAATCTATCCGGCGCCAATGTAGGCAAGAATGCCTATGCCTCAATGAGTTCCGCGCCTTATGAACCTTAAAATGCACTCGGCTTCAAACCAGGGCGAGATCTCACAATTTTAACAAGGTTATTTAGGTTAAATAAAAACCAAAATATAACTTTTTATAGCACTTCTCTCATTAAAACATTAAGATCTCGCTATTCTACAAAAGCGTGATCTTAATAATGAGTATTTTCAAATTTATCAGTAAGATAGATGACCCACGTTCTGACATCAATAAAAAACATGAATTAATGGATGTGATTTTTTTAGCTTTTTCCGCTGTGTTATGTGGGGCTTCCGGCTGGAAATCAATCTAGGAATTTGGTGAGATACAATTCGAGTGGCTTAAACAATATACCAATTTTACTCACGGTATTCCTCGCCGCAACTGTATTGCAAATATTATCAAAACGATAGAACAAGATACGCTGGTCAAAGCCTTTTATGCCTGGCTCAACCAACGCCGGGTTAAAGCCGGAAAAAGCCTCATCACTATTTGATGGAAAAACAATGAGGGGACCTGCAAAGGAACCTTGTTTGAAGCCCTGCATGTGGTCAGTGCTTATGATGTAGAATCGGGTGCTGCCCTGTACCCGAAAGTCAAGGTCAGGAAGGCCCTATTGCAAGGCGACTGATTGAATTATTGGCACTTGATGGAGCAATTGTCACGCTGGATGCCCTGCATTGTCAGAAGGAAACCCTTGAGTTAATTACCCAACGAGGCGGCGATTTTATTGTTAGCGTCAAAGGGAATCAAAAAACTCTCTCTGGGTTTGTTAAATCGCATTTTGCTGCGCATTATAATAACGACGAACTGGCTGAATTTACGGAGAAAAGCGGGAGGCATGGACGGACAGAATTCCATCACGTTATGCAAGTTCGAGCGGCATTGCCGGCAGCACTTCAGGAAAAATAGCCATCAATCCAGTCTGTTATCGAAGTGGTCAGTGAACGCAGTGTGAAAGGCCAACCAGCCCACCGTGATTCACGTTGATATGTGAGTTCGCTGCCTTTAGATGCGGGAGCGGGCTGCTACGGCAATAAGAAAGCACTGGTCAGCGGAAAATGAGCTACACTGGGTTTTGGACGTCACCTTTCGGGAAGATACTATCTCGCTTAAAGATCCTGATGGTGCAGCGCAAATGGCCCTTTTTAATCGAATAGCCTTAAATGTGATTAAACAAAATACCAGTATAAAATATAGTCAAGGCGCGAAACGTCGAAGAGCGACTTGGTCGGGGGTATTCTATAGCCAGCTTATCTTTGATTAAATTAAATACAAAGTGGAATCTCACCCTGTGACCCAAGATGATAGCTTATTATGTGAATCCAAGCTTTTTTCTATAACTAAACAATACCATACTAAAAAATTAAAAAATTAATAATTTATTATTTTAGTAATTAGATTATCATAATCTCTCACGTATCGTATCCATAAAAATATTATAACGCGATGCTCGACTTTCATGGTGAGTTGAAATGACATAGCCGCTCCTTTATAACTTTAAGTCGCCAAAAATAGAAAAATAAAGGAACAAGAAGCTATGCCACAACAAGATTTTATCATTTGGGTGTTTTGTTGGGTAGAAGAGAATTTAGCGGAGTTACAGCAAGACACCCGATTTAGAAGCCGGGGGATCCCTCCCAAATTGAGTGATGCTGAAGTCATTACGATGGAAGTGATTGGTGAATTCTTAGGATTTTCAAAAGATAAAGGGATTTGGACGTATTTTTGTCGCCACTGGCGTGAGTGGTTTCCCAGACTTGGTTCACGAGCCAACTTTGCCAAACAGGCCGCGAACCTTTGGGTTGTCAAACAAAAACTGCAAGAAAAACTGGCAATGTTATTGGGTACATTCGACAGGCCGGTTCATATTATCGACGGATTTCCTCTGCCCGTCTGTGGGTTCAAAAGAGCGAAAAGCAGTGCCAAATCATTTTTATGATAGTCGAATTTCAAGATACAAGGGCATCTGGTGATAGATGAATTCGGGGTGATGCTGCCAACGTGTTGATTGCAACTCGAAGCCGTGCATATTGTTTCCTTGCATGCAGCAAGATCGCGACCATTGCGTCATGAGCAAATCAACATATTGGAGGCATCACCGAATTCGGCGTGGTGACGGGGATCACGTTGACTCCTGCCAGTGGCAGTGAGCGTGAAGCCGCCTGGGATTTGGTCAGGCCAATAAAAGGAACTTTGCTTGGCGACAAAAGATACTTAGGCGTTGAATTTAAACAAGAAATGAATAAACAAGGCATTAAGATGATTACCCCGATGCGTTCCAATATGGATGATCCCCTTCCCAAGGAAACGAGAAGAATGATTAATGCCAAACGTCGTTTAATTGAAACCGTGATTGGTCAACTCGCCGGGCAATTCGCTATCGAGAAGTGCTGGGCGCGGGATTTGTGGCATTGAGTAATCGAATAGCCAGAAAATTGCTTTCTCACACGTTGGGTATTTTTGCCAATTTTAAACAAGGTAAAAGTCAACGCGACTGTCTTCAACAAGCCAACGTCATCGGATGTTAAAGTCGAGCATCGCGTTATTATACCAATCGCCATTGAAGGTGCTTTATTTCTTATCCAAACCAGATCATGCTTACGACCATGAAAATTCATCTGACACCAGAACAAAAACACGCCCTCGAATTGATGCATGATACAGCTCGTGACAGTCGAGTCTGTGATCGCATCAAGGCCCGTTCTTTTGGCGTCAGAAAGCTGGACAGCTCAGATGATTGCACAGGCCTTGCGTATTCATGAAAGTACGGTAAGCCGTCACCTAAAAGATTTCATCGCGCTGGAAAAACTCACCGCCGGAAAATGGCGGCTCTGAAAGTCATCTATCTCTCTGCCGAACAACCCGCTGACCTGATTGATTATTTGACGGCAAATTTGATACATACTACCGCTCAAATTGTGGCTTATTCCCGGGCGCGCTGGCAGGTTTCTTTCAGCGTGGTCGGAATGACGAAATGGCTTCACCGCTAAGGTTTCAACTACAAAAAACCAAAGGGAATGTAATGAACGCATCCC
>NZ_JBFPEZ010000144.1:0-3873 GCF_040838225.1 Xenorhabdus sp. SGI246 | reverse complement strand
GCTTTATTTAAATGATAAACTTCCAACTTACATGATACCTACTCTTTATGTATCATTAGCAATGCTGCCTCGATTGCCTAACGGAAAAATAAATCATCGGAATCTGCCAGAACCAAGCTGGGACAATAAAGATAGCGGCTATATTGCCCCCTGCACTGAAACTGAGAGGACTCTTGCTAGATTATGGTCCGAAGTTCTTTATCAGACTAACGATAGTAAAAATGATATTAGCATTAAAGATAATTTTTTCCATCTTGGTGGGCACTCACTATTGGCAAACCACTTAATTTCACTGATACGTCAAGAACTACGAATAGAAGTTTCCATGAAAACATTATTCGAAACACCAATATTAGAAAATTTTGCTCAGAAAATTGATGATTTTCTGCTGAATTCTGGGAATAAACAACTGACCAATAATTTGGTTTTGAGTGAAGATATTTCAGTTATTGAATTACAAGTAAATAACAATAAGCCTAAATTATTCTGTATTCATCCTATCGGAGGACAAGTAACCTGCTATTCATATTTAGCAAAAGAACTAGCAACGCACTACTCAGTTTACGGATTGCAGGCGAATTCAGTAATGAGTTACTCTAATCTTATGGATTTAGCTTCATACTATTGTGATAAAATATCACAGTTTCAACCTAATGGGCCGTATCGTCTACTTGGCTGGTCTTCTGGCAGTTTTATAATGCTTGAAGTACAACGGGAACTTCAGAAACGAGGTTCTATCGTTAGTTATGCTGGTTTATTAGACCCTAGACCAATACCTAAAATACCGCAAGTGAAAGCGCAATTAGCATTTTTTGCAGCCATAAATATAGTTGTAACTCTTAGAAAGCGCTCAGTTTCTAACGAAGAAATAAATATTGTATATGCACGATTAATTTCAGATGGTTGGGGTCTTGAAACATTTTCTAATAAGGATAAAAGGAAAAATATTATTAAAATTATTGCGACAAATTTAGGTTTACAATGTAGTACCAGTATTATTCAATATATTGATTCTATACTAGATATAACTACTTATTATTTGAGCTTAGTTTCAGGGTATAGACCAACGTATTCATTAGGCTCTAACGTGTTTGGTTATTTTGCTGCTGAATCTTTGGAGCTTTCAAATGAAATTTCTAAACAAGAAAGACTAAAGTTTGAAAATCTGATAAATAAAGACAATATTAGCATCGTAAACGGTCATCATTACTCTATCCTTCAAAAAGGAGATGCTGAAAAACTTACAGAGGTAATTTTAAAGAATTTAAGAAAAAATGAAGTAATAGATAATATTTAGATATAATTAGATTTTTTATATTCAATATTTTTTAATTGACTTAATTATATTGAATTATTTTAATGCTTGAGGTGCCTACTCTCTAGCTCTTCAAGCATTATTAAATACAATTTTTATTATCCTAGATGGAGTTTATGTGTTTTTTAATATTAAATTATGATAAATACTATTGATTTCAAATTAATCTAAAAATCCCGACTCTGAGAAATTCATGATTTTAAATTATATAAAATCACCAAATAACAAAATTAATTTTCAATTAATACCGCCACTATAATTTGAGAGGGCTAATATTTTTAAAGTTAATTAAATGTTCAAAAATGTAATTGTGTTAATTATTTAATATAATTTATTGTATTATAATGTGTAAGTATTATTTTTAATGGCAAATGTCATTTTGATTAATAACTGAAAACCACCTTCTATGAAGGCGAGTTTTTACTTAGAGGCAGAATATTCATGAATATTGCGAATAAAAAATTTAGTTGGCAACAACCTATATGGGATAATGAATCTGATTTCATCAACGTAAAAAAAAGGTTAAATAGATTCCTACCATTAATTCCATATAATGAAATAACTGACATTTATGAACAACTAGAACAAGTATGGCAGAGAAAAGCAATAATTTTACAAGCAGGAGATTGCGCAGAAAGAATATCTGAAAGCAATTATTCTCATGTTTTTCAAAAAATTAAATTTTTGCATGAAATGTCTAGTTTCCTCTCTAAAAGAGTAGAAAAACCTGTTATTACTGTTGGTCGAATTGCAGGTCAATATACTAAGCCTCGTTCACAACAATATGAAGTATATAAGGATATTATTTTACCAGTTTGGCGAGGTGATAGTGTTAATAAACCAGAATTAACAATAGAAGCACGGCGTAATGACCCTAAAAGGATGATTTTGACCTATCATGCTGCAAGAAAGACTTTATCTTCTATCCATAAATATTATAATATTATAGGTAATAAGCAAAATTCCCGTATATGGACTAGCCACGAAGCATTACTACTGGATTATGAAAAAACGCAAATTCGTATCGCTGAAAATTCTAAACAATATCTAGCTAGTACCCATTGGCCTTGGATTGGGATTAGAACTCTTGATATAAACAGTCCGCATATTAGTTTATTATCAAAAATAGATAATCCTGTGGCCTGTAAAATAGATAATACAATTACACCTTCAATGATTTCTATTTTATGTGAAAAATTAAATCCAAATAAAATTCCTGGGCGACTCACTTTTATATCTAGATTTGGCAGCAAAAACATTCATAAACTTGGACAGCTAATTGATGTTGTTATAGATATGGATATTCCTGTTCTTTGGATGTGTGATCCTATGCATGGTAATACTCATAAAACTAGTATGGGATATAAATGTAGGAATATAACAGAAATAATTGCCGAAGTAATAAGTTTTCAAACACAGGTAATAGAACGTAATGCTTGTTGTGCTGGAATTCATCTTGAAACAACAGCAGAAAATATAGCTGAATGTTTTGGTTCAGGTTATAACCCAAATGAAGAAGAATTAGAAAAAATAATTTGTGATCCTCGCTTAAATTCAATTCAGACTTTAGAGGTTTTAAGCAATTGGGAAGGAAGATTTTGAATGCTATCTGCTATCTGCTATCTGTTGTTTTTATTAAGTTTCATCTAATGATTATTTTTAAAGAAAATCAATATGAAATAAATAAAGGTCATGAAAGGGAATTTAATTATATCCAACCTTGAATATTTAAACATGAATTTTATATTATTTGGTATGTATTATTGATTATTCCTAATTATTAGTAGATAATCTTCAATCGCTAGCAACGTAAATTAACGATCTTAGATTCCCGCTATTTGTAGCGGGATTTAAGTTATTGCTTCAGCCAGTTTAAGTCGCGTTAGCATCTTAAACATAAAACCATCCGCTATGCGGGTTGTTATGATTTTAATTTTTTATAGTCTAATAATATAATTATTTTTTCCTTTTTTATAAAAGGCATCAATTTAAATATTAAAATAACGCGATGCTCGACTTTTATGGTGAGTTGAAATGACATAGCCGCTCCTTTATAACTTTACTTCGCCAAAAATAGAGAAATAAAGGAACAAAAGGCTATGTCACAGCAAGATTTTATCATTTGGATGTTTTGTTGGGTAGATGACAATTTAACGCAGTTACAGCAAGGTATGCGATTCAGAAGCCGGAGATATCCGCCTAAACTGAGCGATGAAGAAGCCATCACGATGGAAGTGGTGGGTGAATTTTTGGGATTTTCAACCGATAAAGGCATTTGGAAGTACTTTAATGACCACTGGCGCGAGTGGTTTCCCAGACTCGGTTCACGCGCTAATTTTGCCAAACAAGCCTCGAGTCTTTGGGTTGTAAAACAAAAACTGCAAGAAAAGCTGGCGATATTATTGGGCGCATTCGACAGGCCGGTACATATTATCGATGGATTTCCGCTGTCCGTCTGTGGGTTCAAAAGAGCGAAAGGGAGCGCCAACTTTAAAGGACAAGCCGATTATGGGTACTGTGCAGCCAAAAACGAAACCTACTACGGCTTTAAAGGAATG
>NZ_JBFPEZ010000143.1:0-1044 GCF_040838225.1 Xenorhabdus sp. SGI246 | reverse complement strand
TCAGGCCGCGCAGGAGCTGGCAATGCCGGAGACGCTGATCAAGCGGGAACTGGGGCGGGTGTTACTGGTACTCGAACAACGTTCGTGGGTCGCCGCAGAAACGGAACACGCCGCCAAGTCTTTGAATGCCGATGAACAGCAGGCCGCGCTGGACTTGTTGCAAGATCCACAACTGATCAGCCGTATCACCGTTGACTTAGCGGCCTGTGGGGTTGTCGGTGAATCCACCAATCTGTTAGCGGCGTATCTGGCAGCGGTGAGCCGAAAGTTACCCAAACCGTTAGCCGTCCTGATCCAGAGCAGCAGTGCGGCGGGGAAATCCTCGCTGATGGATGCCGTCTTGAATCTGATCCCCGAAGAAGAACGCATCCAGTACAGCGCCATGACAGGCCAGAGCCTGTTTTACCTCGGCGAAACCAATCTCCAGCACAAGATTTTAGCCATCGCCGAAGAAGAAGGGGTTCGGCAGGCGGCGTATGCGTTGAAGCTGTTGCAGTCGGACGGCGAGCTGACAATGGCAAGTACAGGCAAGGATGAAGCCACGGGGAATCTGGTCACCAAAAGCTATACCGTCAAAGGCCCGGTGATGCTGATGCTCACCACAACGGCGATCGATGTTGACGAAGAACTGCTCAATCGTTGTCTGGTGCTGACCGTCAACGAATCCCGCGAACAGACGGAAGCGATCCATGCGCTGCAACGGCAGAAACAGACGCTCGAAGGCTTGCTGGCTGAGAACGAGCGGGACTATCTGACGGCATTGCATCAGAACGCCCAGCGGTTGCTGAAACCGTTGAATGTCGTGAATCCCTACGCCAGCCAGTTGACCTTCCTGTCAGATAAAACCCGCACCCGCCGTGACCATATGAAATATCTCACCCTGATCCAAAGTATCGCCTTGTTGCACCAGTACCAGCGGGAAATCAAGACTGCCGAACATCGCGGCAGACGACTTGAATACATCGAAGTGACCAAAGACGATATCCGGCTTGCTAATCAGTTGGCGCATGAAATCTTAGGCCGGACGCTCGACGAAATGCCGCC
>NZ_JBFPEZ010000142.1:0-1853 GCF_040838225.1 Xenorhabdus sp. SGI246 | reverse complement strand
CAGCGTATAGGCTGACATATGAACATGTTTCGGGTTTGCGCCCTGCCCGACTTCATCCAGCGATAACAGGCCGTCATTGTGTGTTCTGGCTTACCAATGACGGCACCGTCAGGCATGATATAGGCTCCTTTGTGCCAGCCCGTTTTAGTCGTAACACTCCATGTTTCCTGTGCATGGTTACGGATAAACCAATCACCCAGAATTGCCCTGAGATGGGTTTTAGTGGTGACCTGTACGCCAGCCGCTTTGAGTATCCGCCATCCTTCACGCTCACCAACATAAGCCGAAGAAATGCCTTTAATCACTGGCTCTTTCTTGCCTTTGACTTTCCAGCGAAAAATAAGATATTGCTCATCTTCATCGCCATCAAGCGTTCCTACTCCAATAACCTCAACAAAGGAACACAACCATTGTTCAGGCTTGATGATTTCGCCTGTTTCTTTATCTAATTTAGGCGTGATATGAAATATCCCATCTTTCCGGGCTTGAGTGAAAGAGGTTAACGGATCGCGTTCTTTCTCCTGGTGTTCATCCAAATTAATGACCACAGATTTTGATACTGACATTTTCTTCTTCACCTGATACAACCCGTTACTGAATGCCTGCTTTGCTGCTTCAATGCCGTGACGCTGGCGATAATCGTCCCAATCAGCTTTGTGTTCTGTTGGTGGTAACGTTACCCACCCGTTAATAGTCTTGGCAGTCTTTTCTGCCGCTATCTTGCCAACGTTCTTCTTGGGCTTGCCGTTCTTGTCCAGTTCGTCCGGTGTGTGCCAATCGTTATCCGCAGCCAGAATGATTTTCGCTGTTGGCCACTGCTCCCTGACCTGTTTAGCCACAGTAGATAAATTGCCTTCATCCAGCGCAGCCAGCACTAAGCCCTCATGTAATTGGCTGACCGTTAAGGCCGTAGCGTAGCCCTCGGCGATGATGATCGTGTCTGGCGTTTCAGTTATGGGTGATAAAGGGATAAAACTCCCCTTTTTCTTCGAGCCGGGAACAAAGCGCTTTTCACCACCCGGCTTGATAACCTGAGCACCAGTTATCGTGCCGTCCAGTGTCTGAGTGACCAGGACTAAAGAGCCATCTTTCAGTAATCGCTGATCGGGGCATTGCAGCCCCCATGCCGTGGTACATTAAGATGGTGTTCTCTGTGCCTTGCGTCTTACCGAACCGCTCAAGCATTGCACCCTCAATATTGTTTGCCATTGCAAAGCGTTCACAGTCCATCAGTAACGGTAACGTCACACCGTGATTGCGGTAGTAAGGCGTCTTGTTTTTATCGGTGGTTTCCATGATGTAAAGCGTTGCGACCCGCCAGCGAAAAGCGAGTAAATCATTCTCTTTATCACCTTGTGCGTGGTCTAAATATTCGGCAATTAGACGCATTCCTAACACTTTTTCGTTATCCCATTCACCCGCATTGGCACGAGTGGGAATATCTACCAGCGGTATCAAACCAATATGCTCAAATATTCCGTTCTCGTTGCGCTTCATGATGTTGATGTCTGTTCCGATAATTTCAGTGTGATATTTGTGCATTATTTACCCTCCATAGCATCGTTCAGTGATTGGTTAATTTCTCTCGTACACAGTAAAGCGATGGAAATCATGTTTCGTGCTTCGTTATCTCGTTCTGCATCCAACCATGTAGAAAGCAAAGTAATTAACTGTTCGGTTCTTGCCTGAGGTATTTCAATTAAAAGCTCAATCAGGCGTTTTTGTTCCGCATTCATCCCATTACCTCCGCCAGCTTGTTAAGCTGATATCAATACGACTTACCATTTCGGGAATCCCTCCCGATGATGAATTTCAAAATCCGCATGCTGTGCTGTGTCATTCAGGGCTTCGGC
>NZ_JBFPEZ010000141.1:0-1287 GCF_040838225.1 Xenorhabdus sp. SGI246 | reverse complement strand
GCCGCAAAATAACAAGGCCAACGCCCCGCCTGCGATCCATCTTAAAGGCCAGTGGCTTAAGGCCGCCGGGTTTGATAAAGGTTGTACCCTGACCGTGAAGATTATGGATGGCTGCTTAGTGCTTATTCCTGACAGCGACGAGACCCGCACCATCAAGCAACAGTATCAGCGCCAGCAAGACCAGCTCAGTGAGATTAAGCTGCGGATGCGCGAACTGATTGGCGACTATAAAAGCCGCTAAAGGCAGGCACTGAGCGGCTTTTAAAAAAGAAGAAAGCCGGAAGATCATGGGGATCTTTCCGGCTTCAATTCTAGATATAAGATATTAATCTATTATAATTAAACTAATCACCCTCAAATAACCCTATATATTTCAGTCCATTGTATTGTTCTTTATATGGAGGGTTTATGTGTAGTTCTGAATCCTGATACCAAAAAATGGCATTTGCGTCTTTTAATCCTAATTTGTCACATATGTCTTTTATTGATTGAAATTCATCTTGATCAACAGCAGCATCAATTAAAATTTCATCTATAGAGACACTTTCATCGCGACGCGGAATTATTCCTATAAAATCCTCATCGTACCATTGAAGACCAACATCCTTACAAAACTGGCAAAGTTTATAGTTAGGATCATCAAAATTGCCTTCAACAGAATAATCTAGCTCAAAATATTTTATATATTCGTCTTCAGAGGAAAAATTATTTCCAATCCATAAATGCACTCTATTTTCAGTTGTCATTTTCCGCATTTCCCAGTATATATCATGTGGTTACGATGATGTCTGACCATTATTTTCTTGGCATCAAATTTACTTTTAGCGTTTTTCAGGTCTGCAATTAATTTATTATGAAAATGCCTACCTGCTCTACTTCCATGATGCCCGCCATCTGGTACAGGATTTCCTTTGGAGTCCGTTACATTTGTGAACGTAATCTTATCTGTATCTACAACATATTTTTTTAGTTCTTCTGCTGTAAAACCTAATTCTTTTGCTTTAGCAGCTAAAGAAACAGGAAACATTTCATGTTTTCCTCCTGCCCCTCTTAAAGCGGAAGAAACAGATGCTTTATTATTTATAATGTCTTGAACTGTAGCTTTATCAAACCATTCATTAAATTTACCAGGTTCCCATGCAGCCCATCCTAGCGGGTCTATAAATCGTGCCGGGTTTTTCACGTAAGCATAATGATTATCGCCTCCCGCTAACCCAATAGGGTCGGGCGTCAAGTACTGCCCCGCCACCGGCGAATAATATCTGTACCGATTGTAGACCAGCCCGC
>NZ_JBFPEZ010000140.1:0-2677 GCF_040838225.1 Xenorhabdus sp. SGI246 | reverse complement strand
GTGCTGTAATTCTGCGTCGGGAATGCGAGCCATACCGATATTCCTTTAAAAACCTGTCAAGATTTATTTTGATTCGCTACACGATATATTATATAATCGTAATACGATAGTAAAGCAAGTCGTTTTAATAACACGCCTTATACTCGGAGCACTTTATGGCTGATATGACAGAAGAGATTATGCAGACCGAAGAACAGCGCCGGGCATTTGGTCAACGGCTAAAAGCATTACGTAACCAGCAACGGCGAACACAGAAAGAAGTCGCTGGCCTGATTGGATTACAGCTTTCGCAGTACAACAAGTACGAGTCCGGGATGCACATCCCACCTGCGGATAAGCTGATACAACTGGCTGAATTATTTACGACGTCGATTGATTATTTGTTATTAGGTTCGTCTGACGAGCAGTTACCGCTGAGTAATACGCGGTTAATTGAGCGGCTTAAAGCCCTTGAAGAATGCCAGCCGGAAGAGCAAGAGACAGTGATTAAACTGATTGATGCGGTGATTATGAAGAGCCGGGTTGAATCAGCGATGCGCCCGGTTGAGCAGGAGAAAGGCAGCTAAAGAGAACGCATTTTTAACGCAGCTCCGGCGCGCTTGCAACACGCCGAAGTTGCTCACCACAACCAACTAACGAGGAGTTGAATGATGGCTAAGGCGCATTCTAAGCAAAACCGTGTAGCAAATAAAGTTACAAAAACAGAACGTTATTACACCGTGGGATACGTGCCGCAAAATGACAAGGCCACTGCCCCGCCTGCGATCCACCTTAAAGGCCAATGGCTAAAAGCAGCCGGGTTTGATATTGGCGGCACACTCACCGTCAAAATAATGGATGGCTGCTTGGTGCTGATCCCTGACAGCGATGACACCCGCACCATCAAGCAACAGTACCAGCGCCAGCAAGATCAGCTCAGTGACATCAAGCTGCGGATGCGGGAGTTGATCGGGGATTATCAGGCGGATAGATAATTAAAAAGCTGGAATATTATAAAAATATTTTCAGTTTATTTAAAATAATGGCAAGCTCTATAATAAAAATACCTTTATCTTTATACGAGCCTGCCATAAAACAAATAACTTTATTGTTGACTATATGTTATGTTATAAAAAAAGGCTTCATTCTTTGTTGATTTTTTAATATATTTTTGTAACTCCGGCTTAAGCAATAATTCTTCTCTTATATGAAATTTCCTTTTTACTATTGCTGTTAAAACATCTGAAAATATTTCATCATTTTTAATAACGCTCTTTAACTTCATAATATTTCTTGAATTATTCCTCAAGACATAATATGAATAATTCATAATAATCATGTTGGATATAAATAAATTATTGGTAGATTGCCACTTATTTGTTGCTTCCACTAATGATGATACAATTTTTTTATAGTTTTCTTTATAGGCTTTAACAAAAACAGAAGGGTTTATTAAATGTAAGTTATAATCATTTAACTTTACAACCTCTTCTATATCTCTTGATTTTGTCAGTAAATCAATTACACTTAATTGAAAATCTCTAATTAAAAGAAGTAAATTTAATTCTTTATTTCCCTCATCTTGTAAAGTGTCATAAATTAAACTTATCATACTGGAAAGTTTGGATTTCTTCCCACCATGAGAATAAAAAAATATGTCACCTTCCTCAATTTTAAATCTCATATATGAATCATAATCCATACTTAATTCAAAAAGAAGAAAGCGGAACATAAAATTCTTTGTTTCATCATCTATATGATGGTTATAATCACCATTACAACAAGATAATTGTAGGACATAATAAAATATAAATAGATCCTGATTCATTCTTTCCCTATTATTAATTTGAAACAGGTAAGAAAATCTAGAAAGTATTAATATAATAGATTCACAGTCTCTCTCATTGAATCCTTTCTCAATAAATTTTTTCTTCAATTTTTTCAATGATACGAGATCATGCCAACGAGTAAAAGTAACGGCAGTGCCGTTACTTTTTTTTGCTGCAATCAGAAATAGATCTTTTTCCTCTTCTATATAGAAGATATCATCAAATACTTTCTTATAGGCTCTAACATTAAGAAAGTTTTCCAGTTTGTACGAGAATATATCATAAATATTCATTTTATGGTTTCGGACATTTTTTCCACTTACCATCTTTTCCTCTAGTTTCTATTTGGATTGATTTAATAGTTGCATTGAACTTATCCAAAATCCTAAAACCTATTCCTTTCGCTTTAGGTTCATTAGTTTTTGATAGCACTCCATCTTTGAATCCTGTTTCTTTATAATCGAATTTGGTTATATCTGTATGCTTGTTAAGTATATCTACACCATCTTTTTTGACAGTAATAACAGCACGATATTTTTCATTTCCAGGATTGCGACCCGGATTATCATCATGGTTTACCCAAACAGCCTTTTCACCATCTTTATGAGGAATAAGTCCCCCTTTTCCACCTCTGGCAGCCATTGAGCGCTGAGCTTCTAGTTTACTCATATACCGGATGATTTCGTCTTGCTTCAATCCCAGAGGGTCTACCCAGCCTGTGGGGTTATGTACATAGGCATAGGGATTAGTGCCGCCCAGCAGCCCCAACGGATCCGGCGTCAGATAGCAACTGGCCACCGGCGAGTAATACCTGAACCGATTGTAGACCAGCCCGCTCTCTTCATCCAGCCACTGGCCGGCGAATTGTA
>NZ_JBFPEZ010000014.1:0-49691 GCF_040838225.1 Xenorhabdus sp. SGI246 | reverse complement strand
TATTCATGACGACACTATCTATTTACATGCTGTAAAATCCGTCTCTTAAAATACCCAACATTAAAGTAAGTTAAAGGTGAATTAAAACGATACATCATCACGCTATCTACCGCTTCAATATCATTATCTTGATTGATTGAGCGGATCATACCTTGCTCATTCACACCCAACAACTGATCAGAAGGACGAAAAATAATACGTAAAAATTGCAATAAACCCAGTAATACTGCAAAACCAATACCATCAATTACACCGACTAATAAAACTGCAATCAATGTGAAAATGGATAATATAAAAGCCTGGCGATTACGTTTCCGATATGTCCAGATATTCTTTAACCCAAGTAGTGACCATGTAGAAAATATCAGGACAATGCCTAATGATGATAATGGGATATATGACAGAAATTCAGTCATAAAAAATAATACTAATAATATGGCTATTGCAGAGATAACCGATACCATCTGCGTTTTCCCACCAAGAGCATCATTAACTGCGGTACGGCTGCTGGCGGCACTGACGGCAAATCCCTGTGATAACGATGACGCAATATTGGCGATGCCCAAAGCCCGTAATTCTAAATCTGCATCCACCTGATAACCATTTTTACTGGCAAAACTGCGCGCTGTCATCATGAAACTGACAAAACTGATCACCGCAAGGTTGATGGAAGGAACAACCAAATCACGTATGCTGCCGAATTCAAACTCAGGCATTGGGACAATCGGCAAACCGTCTTCCATATGACCAACAATCTGAATACCATATTGATTCAATTCAAATTGCCAACTCACATAAGTAGAAAGGATCATCGCCAGTAACGGTGCGGGCCAACCTGGTCGCAGAAAACGTACACTCAGCAGAATTAATAACGTCATTGCAGACATCCCGACAGTCGGCCAATGAGATGCCAGCAATTTATGCGGTAATGCAACCAATCGTTCAATTAATTCTGGTGGTAAACCGGAAAGCCCAAATACTTTGGCGATCTGATCCACCATAATAGTAATCGCAACCCCATTAATAAAACCTTTTAAGATGGGTCTGGAGATAAAATCAGCAAATGCTCCCAGACGAAAATGACTTGCCAGTATGCACCAAAATCCCGTCATCAATGTCATCACGATGGCGAGCTGCCAGCGAACATCTTCATTCCCTAACGCCAGCGGCGTCACCGCCGCCGCAATAACAGCACATGTCGCAGCATCCGGCCCGACGATCAACTGACGGGATGTTCCAAACAAGGCATAAGCAATCATGGGTAAAATACAGGCATACAAGCCAATGATAGCGCTTATCCCCATTAATTCAGCATAAGCAATCGCAACAGGCAGAGCAACAGCAGCAACCGACAAACCAGCTCGCATATCATGGCCGAAATACTCTTTACGATAGTGACAAAGACTCTCCAGTCCCGGCATCCCGCGATATAACCTTTTCCACAACATTCTCTTCCACAACACTCTCTTCCACAACATAGCATTACAGTCCTTTCGTGAAATGAAACACTGTATAATGCGGTGTTAAATCAAAACTCACAATCCTCATCACTCCGCTCCCTGCCTTTTTCTTTAAACCATTTCATTGAGATCTGATACACTCTGGCATAAATTCAGGAACGTGCCATCATCGGTATTAAAGTGAGCCCAATTTATGAAACAACTTTTAGACTTTTTGCCATTAGTCGTTTTTTTCGTCGTCTACAAGATGTATGACATTTTCTATGCTTCAGGAGCATTGATAGCAGCGACAGGCCTGACCATTGTTATCACCTATTTGATGTATCGCAAAGTTGAAAAATCCTCCTTAATTACATTTGTCATGGTTGCCATCTTTGGCACATTAACATTGGCTTTTCACAGCGATTTGTTCATTAAATGGAAGGTAACTGCCGTTTATACTATTTTTGCCTTAGTTCTGCTTATTAGCCAATGGGTTATGAAAAAGCCACTGATCCAACGGATGTTAGGTAAAGAATTAAAATTACCTGATACTATCTGGAACAAGCTGAACATGGCTTGGGCAATCTTCTTTATCGCCTGCGCGTTGGCAAATATTTATGTTGCTTTCTGGCTACCTCAAAATATTTGGGTAAACTTTAAAGTGTTCGGGTTAACAGCATTAACACTGGTCTTTACCGTGTTGAGTGTGATATATATCTATCGCCATCTGCCTCGCGAACAAGAATAATAATAACTTTCATATGGATACCTGCTGAATTACTGGCAGGTATTGTTGTAATCACCAAATAAAGCAAGTTTTCTAATGACACAACAACAATGCTTACCAAACGGAGAATTGGTTCTCCGTACACTGGCCATGCCTGCTGACACTAACGCCAATGGGGATATTTTCGGTGGCTGGCTGATGTCCCAAATGGATATTGGCGGCGCAATTCTGGCAAAAGAAATTGCTCTGGGACGCGTAGTTACTGTTAGCGTAAATGGGATCAGTTTCTTAAAACCAGTTGCGGTAGGTGACGTCGTTTGCTGTTATGCCCGTTGTCTGAAAACGGGAAATTCATCCATCACCATTCATATTGAAGTTTGGGTGAAGAAAGTGGCCTCTGAACCAGTTGGGCAACGTTACCGAGCAACAGAAGCTGTTTTCACATACGTAGCCGTTAATGAAAATAATACTTCCCGTCCTTTACCGGAAGGGAAAAGAAATTTCAAACTGGAAAGCAGTGATTCAGAGTAACGATTCATTAGAAATGTAACTCACAAATTAAAGGAGCACATTGAATGAGCTCCTTTTTTATGACTCATTTTTATTACTGATAAGTGATGATAAATTAAAAAATATAAAGCTTAATGCTTATAATGCCTTTGTTGTTATGTTATTGATAGAGGCATTATCTCGTATTTAAATGACTCAATTAAAGGTTTCTACTTGACCATCTCGATATATCGCAGACAGACGATAAACCTGCTTATCACTGCACTCAACCGTTAGATATGTATATTTTTTTAAAGGAGAGAAACTTTCCGCGGAAGGTGATGAGGAACCGGATGTTTTTAATGACAAACACATTCCCTGATGATTCCATTCCATCATCCTATGTTTCCATCTATCATTATAGTCTTCTGCTAAACAAACAATATCTGCCCATGGATCACAAACCCATGAGCCCTCCGGCAATTCGTGATATATCGTCCCAATCTTTGGCCTACGAACCAGCGAGTCAGGATGATCCAGCAGTAAAAATACATGATCGTATACACCCAATGTGTAAATCTGCTGAATGTAAATAGGACAAGTTAACTTAGGGTATTCGTAATTCCAACTTGCGCTATATAACTCCCAGATATCTTTTGCACGTTCTCTAGTTAAATAAATGTATGCTGCTAAACAAAGTTCAGGGCAGTTTCCAGCCAGATTGTTATGTTCATTACTTAACAAATACTGATGTTTTTGACCAATATCTTTTAAATTATAGAGTTCAAGACGGATTTTCTTATGTCTATCCATCCTACTGACAATCGCACTTCTTTTATATATTGATTGTTCAGATTCTGGTAATACACTGAGATCAGGATAAAATTTATTAGTCGTTCTGTTACCAAAAAATCTTTTGGCATACTTAATTGCATCATGTAAAATATTTTCAATCATAAATTAATCTGCTTTATTGAAATAGAAAAGAGCTCAATTAACTCGCAGCAATATTCCAATTTGACTTAGATATCCCTTATGATTATTGCCCCTTAAAATTTTTTTAAGATTATCATGAAAAAGTGTTTATTCCTCTTCCTTGAATTCAGTAAAACAAAGTTAAATATAAAAATCCATAATTTTATGTGAGAGCAGGAGACATTTTACATCTCCTGCGATTAATGTGGAATATTACGGATAAGAAGTTACGATAGTGAAACGCCTGACAACCTAAATTCAATAGTTGTTACATATCCCGTTGCTGGTTTCTTTTCATACCGCCATTTTCTCATGGCTTTTTTCACCTCACGTTCGAAAACATTTTTAGGATTTGCAGAAATAATTTCGATGTTCTTAACCCGGCCATTTTCATCAATATCATATTTTACCCGTACAGTGCCTTCTGTACCCAACTGCTGCGCTCTGGATGGATAAACAGGATCCGTCCTGCTCAACGCCTTTGGTCCCTTTTGTGCGTTAGAGGTATCTCTGATAGCAGAATCAGTTGGTTTCTGATCATTCAAGTTTTTTGCTAACAGAGGTTCTTCTGACGTTTTTTCCGTCTTTATCTCTTTTGGCTTAGACTCTTTTTTAACAACTTTCTTCTCTTCTGGTTTCTTTTCAGGCTTAGGTTTAGGTAGCGCTATTTTTGCAATAGGTTCCGGTTCAGGCTCTGGTTCAGAAATGGACTCAGGCATAGCAGGTTCTTCAACAGAAGACTCTTCCGCCGCCAACTGGATCATGGCTACAGACATCGGAGGAGCTTCCGGCGGTTCTCCAGATTTAATGGAGCCAAAAAGCGCCACAGCAATGGAAATATGTAAACAAACAGAGAGTAGTACTGGCCAATGTATCCAACGCATAAGAAAATTCTTGATTAGCAGCATGATAGTCAATTTTAGGATAGCCATTAGTTTAAATGCAAATGACTATCATATTCAATAAAGATCCAAAAACATCTTCATCATGCCACAGACACATATCATATTTAAAACAGCTACAGCTCTGCGTTTTGTATGAACAAAATCAACCTGCGATGTTTGTAATTATCCATCTTACGCAATGTATAGATGCGTGAATTTCGGCGTGACTGACCTTCTAACCAACGACGGCGACGGCGGATATTTTGACGAAGGAGACGCCATCTTCCTACTTCATTCCTGCTTTTTTTCATAAGATACCCTGATTGTTTAAATTTTCTCTCAGTACAAATGAGTAACAGCATTATTCTTAAATGTCATTATCAAGGATGTCAACTATTCACAGATTTATCTCCATATTCATATTGAATATGTTTCATCATAATTTGATAAAACAAATAAATAACAACTGATTGAGCCGAATCCAATCATATAATATATAAGACTGTATTTGATTGTATATTAGCAATATTTTGGTTATTTTCTGCCTGCTTGGCTGTATTCCCTTGATAGTTTTTCTAAATTTCCAGAAACTTACACTAACAACAGTATTAAAATACCTAAACAGGATTGATTGCCACCTATGACAACCATTTATTCTGTACTGAGCTGGCTGGCGTTTTTCTTATACTGGCTGATTATTGCTGGTATCACCATTCGAGTCCTGATGAAACGTCGGCCTGTGACATCAGCAATGACTTGGGTGCTTATCATTTACATCCTTCCTTTAGTCGGGGTTGTTGCTTATCTGTCATTTGGCGAACTACATCTGGGTAAACGCAGAGTGGAACAAGCAAAACAGATGCGCTCGTCTGTGGCTAATTGGCTCTCTGAGCTAAGGAAATCGAAGCATATCTTTGCCAATGAAAACAGTGAAGTGGCTGCGCCACTGTTCCGGTTATGTGAACGCCGCCAAAAGATAAGAGGAGTCAGAGGCAACCAAATGCAACTCATGACTTCTTATGAAGAATCTCTGAAATCCATCATCAATGACATAGAAAACGCCGATCAAAGTATCGAAATGGTATTTTATATATGGCAGGCAGGCGGGTTGGTTGATCAGGTTACTGGCGCTTTAATGCGCGCAGCTAAGCGTGGTGTCAAATGCCGTATAATGGTGGATTCAGCAGGAAGCTGGCAATTTTGCCGCAGCCCCTACTCTGACATTATGCGTAAGAGCGGCATTCAATTTGTAGAATCACTAAAAGTTAATATTTTTCGTCTGTTTTTACGTCGCATGGATTTGCGGCAACATAGAAAAATTATTCTTATCGATAACTATATTTCATATACCGGAAGTATGAATATGGTAGATCCCCGTTTTTTCAAACAGGAAGCAGGAGTTGGTCAATGGATCGATATCATGGTAAGAATGGAAGGCCCTGTCACCGCAACATTGGGAATTATCTATGCTTTCGACTGGGAAATGGAAACGGGTCAACGCCATCTGCCACCGCCACCTAATAGTAATATTATGCCTTTTGAACAGGCATCTGGGCATACCGCTCAAGTCATTGCTTCCGGCCCCGGTTTTCCCGATGAATTGATTCAGCAATCTCTAATGACGGCTATTTTTGCTGCCAGAGAGCAACTCATCCTTACTACGCCCTACTTTGTGCCCAGTGACGATTTAATGCACGCAATCTGTACTGCCGCTATGCGTGGGGTTGATGTCAGCATTATCATACCAAGCCAGAACAATTCATTCCTTGTGCGTTGGGCAAGCCGGGCATTTTTTACAGAATTGTTAGAAGCAGGCGTGAAAATTTATCAATTCGAGGATGGGCTATTACATACCAAAAGCGTTTTAGTGGATGGGCAACTCAGCATGGTTGGCTCTGTCAATTTGGATATGCGCAGCTTGTGGCTGAACTTTGAAATCACAGTGATTATTGATGATGGGCTGTTTGGCAATGACTTGATGCTTGTCCAGCAGGATTATATTACCCGTTCTACATTACTTGATAGTGAGGAATGGCTAAAACGCCCTGTCCGGCACCGCATTCTTGAACGTCTTTGTTATTTTTTCAGTCCACTTTTGTGAGTTGCAGCGCAAAAAGCGCTACTGAATACGGATAAATGAGTATTCATCATAGCCCCATCAGTATTGATGGGGCTATTATTTTAGGTTAACAGTATCCAATCACTGCTATTCATGTTTTAATTTCTCTCAGTTATTTATTTAGTTCAGGCAATACCACTATGAAAAATCGACCAACACATCCACATTCTCTGCAATTAAACCTCAATAACCGAATAACCGAAGATGAAGCACTGGAAAAAGCCTACGACCTATTTCTGGAACAAGCAGCCGCTAATCTCGATCCTGCGGATAGTTTACTGTTTAGTTTACAGTTTGAAGAACGTGGTGGTGCAGAGTTATCAGAACCATCAAAAATATGGCTCGAACATGTGGATTTTGAGTTAGATCCTGATTTCTTTTCGGAGGTGATTATTGGGCTGGCAGAATGTGACGACGCAGAAATTGATGATATATTTGCGCGTGTACTGATTTGCCGGGAAAAAGCGCATCCAAATTGGTGGATATTGTGGAAAAAATGAAAATATTAAACCAATTAATTTAAAGTATATTGATATTTTATATTTAAAATTTATTTATTACACATAAGTAACCATATAGTGGAAAATGCCAGTGCCAGTACACTGGCGAAACATTAGATGGATTTATTATATTTTATTGTTATTCAATATAAACATTTAATTTCGACAATCAAATTTTCTATCACATGTTGATAACAATATAAAGTTATTTAGACTATGTTGAGTTTATATAACTAATGGGTAATATTCCATCGCGCATTTTCTAGATTCTGATAATCATCAATATTTACTGGCATTGTTTTAATAGGACTATTAAAGTAACCGAATGCACTACCATATAAAAACTCTTGAAAAGATAAATTATCAGTTCGCAATAATCCTATTGATTTATCTTCTACATAACCATAACCTAAAAAATCTATAATTGTTTTTATCATATCAAAATGAGACATACGATTATAATTATTCTGAACTCCCTCATTCATTCCAGGAATATCGAAGTTTGCCAATACGAGCAAAGGCACAATACCTTCATCCACTAGTGGCCTACTCGATGAGCTACAATGTGTTTTCCCTAGTTCATCTCCAACATTTTGTCCATGATCAGAAGTATAAAAGATAATTGTACGTTCAGGCAATTTTACCTTAGATAGTTGTTCAAAGAATTGACCTGTCTGATAATCTATAGCATTAACATATTGTTGACGTTTTTTATTATTACGTATATATGGGTGTTCCATTATTGACAAATCAGACTGAAAATCTGCAGGGTATCTATTCTCATAAGGAAAATGAGAGCCTATTTTTATTATATAGGTGAAACTCGGTTTATCAGTAGGTAATGTACTTAATTCATTGACAAGATTAATATCATGTTCTGTTCTTATATTCGGTTTATAATCAATTATTGATAATTCTTTTACATCAAAATAATTATGTCCTTTCCCATTATGCTGAGCATCTAATAACCATGTTTTAAATCCTGCATTATGTGCTAAGCTCCAGATTAATGGATGATTATACACATCATGAGTAATTGTATTTTTTTCCACGAATTTACGTAACATAATATTGCTCTCTGCACTACAATTTGCCATAGCGGTTGCAATACCGAAATCATAAACATACCAACCCTTCATAGACAACCGAGAAAGTACTATTTGTTTGAAAAAGTCATATCGAATACTTTCATCGACAATTAAGATGATATGATCAGCTTGCCGAGTCTTGTTAGGTTGAATATTTGTGGTATAGATATACTCCGAAGATTGATTATCAAGAGCACTAGAAATCATCATACCATATAAGCTGGTTGCGGATGGTAATAGATTAGTTGCTCCTGCTTGCTTAACTATATTTACAGTAATAAAAACAGCAACAGAAAGTAAAAATAAACTTGTAACCCAAGGAAATAAGCTTCGATGTGTCTCAGGGATGAGAGCAAAACCTAAAACTAACGGTATCAAACGTAATGATGCTTCGAAAAAATCAACCAAATATTCATAAAAAGCATCATTAATATTAGCTTTTGCTCGCCACAATGTTAACCAATCTGGATAACCCATAGTATGGCCTGTTACTTGATAAAATACTGCATTAGTCATAAGAGAGAGCGAAATCAATAAAAATAGCCACCATCGTAAGCGATGTGTGGTGAATGCAGCTAGCAAAATTACTGCAAGAGATAAACTAAAAATACCAACAATAACGACTATTTTTAGTACAGTTGAGGTTAAAAGAGTGTAACTTATTAAAATGAAATGTATAACAGACAATATTGTTGGCGGCCAATAGAAAAAAGCCAACACAATCAATAAAACACCTATTACGATACGAAAATATACAATAATTTTTGGGTCAAACTTCATAACACAATAATTAAAAATCATTAAAATATATCGACGTTTTGTATTCATAACTTATTCCATAAATTCATATAATTAAGTACAACAGTTGTGAAAAATAAAAGTGGACAAATAAAATAACTGTTATATTTCTATATCTCCAAAGAGAGTTTTCGAATGTCTTCTTTTATTTTTCTATAATACATTATTACTCATACATCTTATTAATAAAGTTACCAAATTGCTGCGTATTTTAATCTAGCTATTCCATTAAATCTAAATATAATTTTACAGAGCCATCAGCTTGCAATATTCGATCATTATTTTTTTCATTAAAAATTATTTTTTCATCGAGTTCATACCCTAACAACTCAGCCAAAATATATTTATTCATTAATCCACTTAATTTATTATTTTTATTTATATACTTATGAACTAAATTACATATTCCCTTAGATTGGACTGGCGAATAAGAAATGAAAGGCACTTCATACTGCTTGATTCCTGTCAAAAAACCATGCCCTTTATCTATCTCTTCACCATGGTCTGATGTATAAATTAGAACATAATCCCCACTAAAATTTTTATTCAACACCCTAATTATTTTACCGATTACATTATCAGTATGATGTATCGTTAGATCATAAGGATGAACATTTCCAAGTTCTCTTTTATCGTCATCGTTATAATTTTCATACGGAATATGACTACCTGACAAATGAATTATAATAAAATTCTTGTTTTTTCTATTTTGAGTTATATGATCCAATACATCTACTGTTTTCATATCGTTACCATTGGTAAGTTTAACTATATGACTTTTTTTTGCAATAAACCCATATTTAGAATCATGTAATCCTTTCAATAACTGAGAACCTATCCAAACTGAACGGTAATTATTGAACTTACTTAATTCAATAATAGATTTTTTATTAAATAATTTAGCTTCACTCTCAGGAATATGAAATGATAAAGTCATAGCTAAAGAGTCTCTGGTGATTGCTGCTGCAGAATGTGCACTATCAATAGTACAGCTATTTTTATTAGCTTCCATGTTGATGGTGAGTATAACTTTCTTTAGATGAGGATATAAAACGTATCACGTTAGTTCAGGTATACAGCCGGGATCACCAAGATCGCACTCTTTTTAAATGAAAAATTGGGTATGGAATGACGGCTTTACTACTTTTTTGCTATAGCTTCCTGAATGATTTCCAATTCCTAGGGAGACGATCATAATCAAATATAAAGTTAATCCAATAAATTGATATCAAAACTCAAATGTATTCTGTTTTTTTATACAGCCTTAGCCATTGAATTGATAAATTTTCTATAGAGAAATTATTTTCGATATGTTTTCTTGCATCTAATCCTAATTGATGTTTTTTATCCCTGTCTATTTCTATACTCTTTTCCATAGCATCTGCTAATTTTTTTGAATTTCCTATTGGCACTAATGAACCATAATTATTAAGAACATATTTCACTCCACCACTATCAGTTGCTACTACGTATCGTTGGCAAGCCATAGCTTCAGCAATAACTAAAGGTTGCCCTTCATATTTAGAGGATAAAACAAATGTATCGCACGAACTCATTAAAGCTGGAATATCATTTCTAGCTCCTAAGAATCGTATGTTATTCATTATATTAAGATTATTTGCTAATTCCATTAGTTTATCAATTAGAGGACCATTACCTACAATAATTAGATATGATAATGGTTTTTTTTTCAAAAGAATTGAGAATGCATATAGTAAATTCGGATAGTCTTTTGAATCATGCAATCGACCGACAGATAAAAACAATTTTATATTATCATAAATATCTAATTCTCTACGAATTTTCTCTCTCAACTCATCTGAATAAATAAATTTATTAGTATCAATACCATTAGAGATACTGATGATCTGATTTTCTTTCATTGCTTTTTTTTTAATAAAAGAATTTACGGCATCTTGACCGACATTTGTATTTATATCTGAGAGCCAATTAGTTATACGATACATAAACATTCTAAATGATCCACCTTCATTTATACTGTGAGCAGTGCAAATTAGTTTAGGAATTTTTGTAAACAAACGTAAGCTTCTTGAGAAGATATTTGCATGAAACATGTGAGAATGTAATATATCTATATTTTCTTTTTTTATTATTCCACTAACGTCCCACAATGCTCGCATAAATCCCCAAGGTGTTTTCCTCATTCCTATTTCATAAATAAATATTTTATCAGAGTTTGGTTTAATGATTACAGGACCTGTAAGAGAAATTATTATTACTTTTTGATTTTTCATTAAAAAAGTATCAGCGAGATCACAGAGTTGTCTTTCTGCTCCACCGATACCAAGCCCTGTTATAATTAAAGCTATTTTCATTTTTACCTCTAGATACTTATAAAATTGCCATTATCAAATTATTATAAGGCACCCAACAACACTGAGCCCAAGGAGAATAAAATAACCAAGAATATAATACAATGCTATTTATCATAATTAACATAGATATAAAAAAAAGTCTTTGATTAGTCTTCAGTGAATCTAAAAAAACAGATAATATAATTATATCAAAAATAATTAAATATAGGCTAAATCTATCAGCTAAAGTAGAGAAAAAAACACTAAGAATCAATGATAATATTATCATTATTGCCATTACATCTAGAATTCTTATCGGTATTATTTGTTTTTTCCTAAATAGTTCTCTATAGATTAAATAAATAGTTAATGGGAGTATATGAATAAGAACTCGTACAGTGCTCCCTGAAGAATGAATGGCTCCAGATAGATATATATTATTCTGAAGTAATATCAAATAAAAAAAGAAAAGTAAAATTATTGTTAAAATTATATAATATACTAGAAAAAACAACTTTAAATTTAATTCTCTCGAATAAATAAAAGGTAATAACATTAATAGAATAGCTGCTGATTTATGGAAAAGCATACCTAATAATATAAATAATAAAAAATATATTTTCTTATTATTAAACAAAGAGTTAAATGCAAATACTACAAATGCAATAGCAACGGATTGTCTAGTATACCCCATTGATACCGCAAGTATTGTATACGGATATAATATTATGACTGGAAACCAGATATTTTTAAAGTTTTTTGAGAAAAAATAAATTGATGAACAAAAGATAAATGCACATATAAAGTTAACAAAATAAATTCCGCCTAATTTAAATACCCCAGATACCCAATTCAATGTCCCATATAGAGGATCTGTCACAAATAAAGCCTCTTTGAATTGCAATTTAATTATTTTATTGTACATATTAAGATAGTTAAACCAATCTCCTCCTATTTCTTGGCGTAATCCTATAAAAAAACTAAGGAAGATATAAAAAACAAATAGATTTTTTTTATTTTTTGAAAAGGAAAGAGTTTTTATTATTATTAATATCCATATGTATAGATAAATTGCCATATCTTATATTTTTCAATCTTTATTAATAAACTTAGATGTATTTAATCTTTAAATACAACGTAGCCTGTTTAAATTATTCAAAAAAATTTTAGGTTATCTCAATACCCACTCTGTATCCAGTATAGAGATCATCTCTATATCGACAACCAGTTAACCACTCTATTACAACCGCATGATAACACTAACCATCATTGAGCTAGATGAAATTGATATCACCACACTATATTAGAACACCTAAATATAAAAAGTTGTTACAATAAATTAGAGAAGTAAGACTTTTTCCCTAATCAAGCGGTAGAATAAAGATATGCACCAACTTATTTCCATAAAGGATCTGATAACATTGTTCTCGACATAATGATTCAATATAATGTTTTTTTACCAAAAAATGATATTAGATTATCATGCTATTTAATTTTTTCAAATAAAATGTCAACATACCCTAGTAAATTATATGTAGATAAATATTATTTTCATTTTATTCCTAATATATTCATTAAACTAACGTTAATTTTATGGCAATCATATTCTTTTTTAGCAATATAATAACTTTCCAATCCCATTTTCTCTATTTGATCAGGGTTTTCTATGAAAAAAATCATTTTTTCAGCTAAGGCTTCTGCAGACCATGGGGGAATTAAAAAACCATTTTTTCCTTCATAAACAGTTTCTTTACATCCAGGAACATTAGTAGTAATTATAGGGCGACCAGTGGCCATGGCCTCCTGAGTACTTCTCGGTAAACCTTCTCTATAAGATGGTAATACAAAAATATCACTATTACTCAGCCATTCATTTACATTTTTTACAAAACCACGGTAATTTATTATTCCTGTTTTCTTTAATTCCTCTAACTGTTTGGATTTTATTCCTCCTGGATTTTCTGGATCTATTGATCCTAACACATTAAAAGTGATTTTGGGATGTTTTCTTTTTACTATTTTTGCTGCTGAAATATATTCAAAAATACCTTTCTCTTTCAAAAGTCGAGCAATAAAAATAAAAGATATACCTTTATTTTTTCTAGGAGGAGTATAAGGATACTCATTTAAATCCAGACCTATTCCACCTAAGATAAAAGTCTTGACACTGATATTATTACTTTTTATTAAATCTATTTCATCATCTTTATTTAAGAGAATTAATCCATTTATCTTAGGAAAAGTTATCTTAAATAGATATATTTGTACTTTTCTTAAAAAAAATTTTTTCCATTCCTTCCCTTCTTTTTGTGAAGTAAAGCAATATCCTAACCCTTCTAGCATAGCAAATATTTTAGGTGTCTTAGCTAATTTGGCAGCCCATGAACCATATATAGATGGCTTTGAAAAATAAGATAACACTATATCTGGTTTAATATTCTTAATGATTCTTAATAACTTTATAGTGTTATTTATATCCGAAAAAGGGTTTAATCCCGAACGACTTAATTTATAATCAATAGGTATAGCACCTAGTTTTCTGATCTCACCTTTCTGTTTTTTATTATAGTCTATAGAAAAACAAAATACTTCATGATTAGATTCTGACATTTTTTTTATTAGTGTCCCCCTGAAATTAATCATTGATTCTGCTGTTGTTCCTATAAGGATTATTTTCATTTGATACCTTATTCAATCTTGTTTTTAGAGTGAGATTTAAGAGTAAAAGCATAAATGCTCTATGTGCTCTGCTCAGGAGTTTCATAGCAATGCTTACCTGAACGCTATGCTACCTGTAAAACGATCTATTTTAATCCCAGTTAAAACTGAACATTATATGAGGAAAATAGCATGGATCACTGAAGCTAATTTGGGGATATATCCATTTCACTATGAATAAATAGTGACTTATTCATTTTTTTAAAAATAAGGATATTCATTATTAAACATGAAATTCCTAAAAGTAAAATTGATAAAAAAAACACTAATCTACTGTTTGGCAGTATTTCAACAATTTTATTATAAAAAAATAAAATCAATAATGGAATAAATATAAATGAAGATATGTCATGTAATAACCACTTAATATGTTCTTTAGGTAAAAATTTCCTGTGGACAATCCCTGTCCATACAAGTAGATAAATTAAATTTTGATAAAACCAAACCTTTGCAACACCTAATGAGCCATGATAAATAGCAGAAAAGTATATAGCTGGCATTAAAATAATTAAAAAAATTACATTACCAATAATATGCAACTTAATATCACCATGGGCATATTGTATATAATATGAAAAAGAAGAAATAGCAAATAAACCATTTCCTAACGAATACCAAGATAGAATAGGTGAAACTAATTTTGATATTTCAATATCTCCAGTCCAAATATATATAATCTGCTCTGAAAAAACACTAAGGAGTATACATACGGGAAATATGATTGAGGATACAGATCTAGTTGAAATTTTATATAGTGATATTGATTCTTTATTTTTATTATTCGTACACAACACAGTCAATCTGGGCAATATAGCTTGTATTATTGGTTGACTAAAAATCATTACAATTGATGCAGACAAAACACCCATAGAATAATAACCAAAATCGTCTAACTGTAATATATGACTTAATATAATTTTGTCTGACTGAGTAATTAACACCCACACACCCGATATAAAAGCGATTCCTAGAGAAAATTTAAATACAGGTATTGAATTATATAAAAATTCCTTATCTATCCTTATCTTTGTTTTATTGTAAGGAGTATAGTTCCTAGAGAATATATAAAATAACATATATTCAATAATCGCAACTATTATTTGATAGATAAAATAAACTATTAATAAGTTATTGAAATATGATAATATTAATATAGAGATTGGAAATTTCAGAGTAATCACAAATACATTAATAATATTAAAAGGTATTTGTTTTTCTAAACCTACTAATGTACTTTTCCATGGCCCGCATAGCCAACGTAACGAGATAATACAAAAAATTGATATTAAAGACACGTTTAGTGTATCGTAGGATAGGTTGGATATTAGCCAATTATGAATTATATAGTTAGAACTAAAATATCCTGAGAGAAATACTACAATCGAAATAACAAAAAAAATATAGAAACAAACTCTTTGTATTTTCCGAAAAAATATTGCATTATTACTGCTGTTCTTTGATATGGCTGCTTCTCTTGATATGGTTGTCGATATTCCCATATCAAGCAATTGCATCCAACTCTGCAACATTATAAAGAATGCAATAAGTCCATAACCTTCAGAACCTAGTCTGCTGAGATAAAATGGAACTATAATAATTCCAGATATTGCTAAATAAAATTGACCAATATAATTGGCAATGACATTTTTCTTTATCATTTATTAATTACCATATTATATAATTTTCCTATTGTTAAATACATTTTTATATGTCATCAGAACTAATTTTTCTATATACAGAAAATTCAAGCAACCAAGCAACTTAAATTACATATTATTAAATTTACCCAAAGCTACCGCACCAGGTTGTAGTTACCAGGCTATATAATAAATTTCATACATTGGTCAATTAAATTAATACAAATAATGTTTTTGATATAATCGATTAATAAGTGTAGACAGCATTCTGTACTTAACCTGCTGATTTTAAGAAAATGTGATCTTTAACATGTTTTGAACATTTATTGTTCTGATGGGATTGGCAGCAATATCCAACTTTAACTAATTAATTTTATTAAAAAATTAAGATATTCAGCACTGAGTCTATATTTAAATGTTTTGTTACACTAACGTGACTCACCACAATAGAGAGACTATTCTCACTGCAATACCAAGTAGATTGCATGATGAAAATATTTTTCAATCAGAAATTAAACTGGAATCTGCAAAACTGTTTCTTGCTATTGCTGATTAATCTGCTAACTCGATGAGTTTTGTTAAAGAGGCTGTGAAAGCAGCATATGATCTGGCGAATATCACCAATCAAAATGCTGCATCAAGGCACGGATGTCCAAGTGATCTCTTCATACACAACCACTTTTTTCATCCATAAAGAAGCCCTCACAATGAGGGCCTTGAATAAATATTAGTGACAGCATCATATAATCGATTTACTTATCACAATGCCTATTTTCTTGCTATAACGGATCAACCTTAAGACAAGAAACCGCATGTTTAAAGCTACCTTCCAGTAATGGGCGCGTTCTGGCACATTCTGCATCAGCCATCGGGCAACGGGTGCGGAATACACATCCAGATGGAGGGTTAATCGGTGACGGGAGTTCCCCTTCCAATAATTCAATCTGTTTGTTACGTTCTTTATCTGGATCAGGAATAGGTACTGCTGACATCAATGCGCGGGTATATGGATGCAGAGGATTGTGATAAACCTCGTCGTAAGTCCCCAGTTCCACTGCGTTTCCCAAATACATGACCAATACTCGATCTGAGATATGTTTTACTATCGAGAGATCATGGGCGATAAAGATCAAGGAAAGCCCCATCTCCCGTTGTATTTCCTGCAATAAGTTTACAACCTGCGCCTGAATGGAAACATCCAATGCAGAAACGGGTTCATCACAGATGATCAATTTAGGCTCCAGAATCAGGGCACGGGCAATGCCGATACGCTGACACTGACCACCTGAAAATTCATGGGGATAGCGGTTAATCAGGTTAGGCAATAAACCTACCTTCATCATCATCTTCTTAACCTTTTCTTTTACCTCCGCATCTTTCATTTTGGGGTAATAAGTTTTTAATGGTTCAGCGATGATGTCACCAATCGTCATACGTGGGTTAAGGGATGCCAGCGGATCCTGAAAAATCATCTGGATGTCATTACGGATATCCCGCCACTGTTTTTCATTGATATCAAAAAGATTTTGGCCAAGCCAGGTAACCGAACCACCAGAAGCTTTAACTAAGCCAATAACCGCTCTGGCAAGGGTTGATTTACCGCAGCCTGATTCACCGACAACGCCTAACGTTTCTCCTTCATATAGTCTCAAGGTGACGCCATTTACGGCTTTCAATGTTTTCGAAGATTGCCAGAACCACTGCTTGCCATCCTTGATATCAAAATAAACTTTTAGATCGTCAACTTCCAGGAGGACTCTTTTTTCAGTTATTGTGTTTGTGCCAACTGTATTCATACTAATTCCTCCTGACGTCTGAAGCAGGCACGTAAGCGCCCAAGGTCAAACTGTTCTAATGGTGGTTCTTCAATCACACAATGTTCAGTAGCAAACTGACAACGTGGCTGGAATGGACAACCTTTTGGCAAACGCAGTAAGTTTGGAGGATTGCCTTGAATTGTTGCCAGAGATTCTTCATCACCATCAAGTCGGGGAACGGCATTAAGCAATCCAATCGAATAAGGATGTGTCGGACGATAGAATACGTCGCGGGCAGTACCATATTCCATAGTTCTTCCCGCATACATAACCAGCACTTTGTCACAAATACCGGCAACGACGCCCAAGTCATGGGTGATTATAATGATGGCAGTGTTAAATTCATTTTTCAGTTCGTTAAGTAAAGTCATTATCTGCGCCTGAACGGTGACGTCCAGCGCAGTAGTAGGTTCATCCGCAATCAGTAACTTAGGCTGACACAATAGCGCCATTGCTATCATGACGCGCTGACGCATTCCACCAGAAAATTCATGCGGGAACATTTTCATGCGCTTACGCGCTTCTGGCATTTTAACGGCATCCAACATTCGGATAGATTCTTCAATGGCTGCACTCTTGCTCATCTTTTTATGCAGCATTAGTACTTCGGTCAATTGATCACCTACCCGCATATAAGGATTGAGAGATGTCATAGGATCTTGGAAGATCATCGAGATTTCTTCCGCTCTCATCTTATTCAACTCTTTTTCTTGCAGGTTAAGAATTTCGCGCCCGTTAAAAACCGCGGATCCACTGACAGTACCATTACTGGCCAGCAACCCCATTAAGGCAAATGCTGTCTGAGATTTACCGGAACCTGATTCACCCACAATGCCCAGAGTTTCTCCTGCCTGCAAATCAAAATTCAGTTTATTCACTGCTGTTACGTTGCCATCAGGCGTACTGAATACCACGTTTAAATCATTCACCGTTAATAGTGGTTCAGCGCTTTTAGCATGTTTTATCGTTTCTACGCTATTCATAGGCTCTCCTTAACGGTCTTTCGGGTCGAGGGCATCTCGCAGGCCGTCGCCAATAAAGTTAAAACAAAACAGGGTCATTACCAGAAAGCCCGCAGGAAATAAGAGTAACCACGGAGCCACTTCCATTGAGTTGGCTCCATCACTTAATAAGGCTCCCCAGCTACTTAGAGGTTCTTGTGTGCCCAATCCAAGGAAACTCAGGAAAGATTCAAACAGGATCATACTTGGCACCAGCAATGAAGCATAAACTACCACCACACCCAGTACGTTTGGCACGATATGACGTAAAACGATATGACGGGTAGAGACACCACAGACCAATGCAGCTTCAATGAATTCCTTGCGCTTGAGGCTTAATGTCTGGCCCCGGACGATACGTGCCATGTCCAACCATGACACCATACCTATCGCAACAAAAATCAACAGGATATTTTGTCCAAAGAAAGTCACTAACAGGATGACAAAGAACATAAATGGGAAGGAGTTGAGGATTTCCAGTAAACGCATCATGACCATATCGACTTTGCCACCAAGATAACCTGACATCGCACCATATAATGTGCCGAATATCACAGCAATCAGAGCCGCCGCGATACCAACCATTAATGAAATGCGTCCGCCGATGGCTACACGAACTAACAGATCACGACCGGATGAGTCTGTACCAAAATAGTGGTATGATTCGAAATCAGGTGGCATGGTCATCATGTTCCAGTCAGTATCGTCGTAGGCATACTGAGATAACATTGGTGCCAGAATGACAAACAAAGTAATTAAAAATAGGATACATAAACTTGTTATTGCTGCTTTATTGTGCATAAAACGGCGGCGTGCATCCTGCCACAAACTGCGGCCTTCAATTTCCAGTTGCTCAGAGAAATTTTCCAGAGCGCCGCTATTTTTCTTATTTAGTAACATTGCGTGCTCCAGTTTTAGTAACGGATTTTCGGATCGATGACGGCATACAGCACATCAACGATAGCGTTGAACATAATGGTCAACCCACCTACCAAAATCGTCAGGCTCAACACTAATGAGTAGTCACGGTTTAAAGCACCATTAACGAACAATTGCCCCAGACCGGGTAAACCGAAGATAGTTTCAATAACCATTGAACCGGTAATAATGCCCACAAAAGCGGGCCCCATATAAGAAATCACTGGCAATAAGGCAGGTTTCAACGCATGGCGGAAAATAATCGTTCGTAATGGCAGCCCTTTGGCTCTTGCTGTTCGGATAAAGTTAGAATGCAGAACTTCAATCATAGAGCCGCGAGTAATACGGGAAATACTGGCAATATAAGAAAGAGATAACGCAACCATCGGCAAAAGCATATATTTAGGTGCTCCGCCATTCCAACCGCCTCCCGGCAGCCATTTTAATGTAATGGCAAATATCAGAACCAATAAAGGGGCCACTACGAAACTTGGGATGACAACCCCCGTCATAGCAAACCCCATTACCGTATAATCCCATTTAGTATTCTGATTCAGCGCAGCAATAACCCCTGCACTGACACCAAATATAACGGCCATAATAAAAGCAGCGGCACCTAACTTAGCAGAAACGGGCAACGCTTCTGCCACCAAATCATTTACGCTGTAGTCCTTATACTTGAATGAAGGGCCAAAATCCCCTTTGGAGAGCTGGATTAAGTAATTGAAATATTGTTTATAGATAGGATCATTCAAATGGTATTTTGCTTCGATATTCGCCATCACTTCAGGTGGAAGCTTTCTTTCCCCGGTAAATGGGCTACCGGGAGCAAGCCGCATCATAAAGAACGAAATTGTGATGAGAATGAAAAGTGTCGGGATCGCCTCTAAGCAGCGGCGTAAAATAAATTTAAACATTGCCCGTTCCTATTATCTGACCAAACCGTGGTCTTAATTATCTGATACACAGGCAGCTCATTACTTAAGCCACCTGCAGATTCCTAATGTTTTATGATGTACATGTCCTTGGTATGGAAGTTATCCAGCGGATCTTTGCCGGTATACCCACCTACATAGGGTTTTAATAAACGGGTATTTGTATTGTAAAAGAGAGGAACCACCGCAGAATCTTTATCCAATTGCGCATTAGCCTTAGCATAGATTTCGGCTCGCTCTTCATCTGTTTTAGCTTGCAATGATTGCTTCATTAAAACATCAAATTCTTTACTCTTATAATGAGAAGTATTGTTGCTACTATTGGATAACATAGGGTTCAAAAAGGTAGAGGCTTCGTTATAGTCAGCACACCATCCGGCTCTGGCGACGTCATAATTGCCCTGATGACGGGAATCAAGGAAGGTTTTCCATTCCTGGTTTTCGAGAGAAACTTCAACACCGATATTCTTTTTCCAAACAGACGCGGCGGCAATGGCTAATTTTTTATGTAGATCGGAAGTGTTATACAATAATTTAATTTTCAGTGGGTTATCTTTGGTAAATCCAGCTTCTGCTAGTAGCTTCTTCGCTTCTTCGTTACGCTGCTGTTGATTTAGCTTAGTGTACCAATCTGGTTTTTCATCTTTAAAATCAGCAATATAAGGTGGAGTATAACCATAAGCGGGTATATCACCCTGATTTTTCACCTTATGAGTCATAAGATCGCGATCCATACCCAATTTTAGCGCGGTACGAACTCGAGGATCATTAAATGGCGGCTTCTCATTATTAATCTCGTAGTAGTAGGTGCACAATTTTGGGTTAGCACGTAATTGTTCAGGGATCTCTTTTTTCAGTTTTTGGAATAACTCAACGGGTAAGTTGTCATAACTCATCTCAATCTCGCCGGCACGATAACGATTGACATCAGTGACTTCAGAAGAAATAGGCAAAACGGTGACTTGATCAATGACTGTATTTTTATTATCCCAATACATTGGATTACGTTCTAAAACAAGGCGCTCATTAATCACCCAACTTTTCACTTTATAAGCGCCATTACCAACAAAATGCTGTGGCTGTGTCCATCTTTCACCAAATTTTTCAACAGTCGCACGATGTACTGGTGATGTTGATGTGTGAACCATTAATCGGACTAAATAAGGTACAGGTTCGCTGAGTGTTAATTGTAATGTATGGTCATCTAATGCTTTAACGCCTAATGTTTCCGGTTTTTTCTTACCCTTGATGATATCATCAACATTCAGAAGATGAGCATATTGCATGTAACTTGCATAAGGGGATGCCGTGTTTGGATCAGTCGCCCGGCGCCAACTGTAAACAAAATCTTGTGCCGTGAAAGGATCACCATTTGACCATTTCGCATCTTTACGCAGGTGGAATGTCCAGACTGTAAAATCCGGGTTATGTTCCCAGCTCTCAGCAACACCCGGAATAATTTTTCCATCAGGCTCATTAATCACCAGTGTTTCAAATAAATCACGAGCAATATTTGATTCTGGTACACCTTCGATTTTATGGGGATCCAGTGATTGTGGTTCAGTGCCATTATTGCGTACCAGAGTTTGTTTTTCTGCCAGTTGTACACCCGCAGGAACTTTTGCAGCAAATGCCTGTGCCCCGATCATCATGCTTAATGCTACCGTAATGCCAGCAGCAATCTTCTTTTTTGTTGTGTTTATCATCTTTTTATTACTCCTATTGATTCATCAGGCTCTTATAAAAGCCACCCTATTTTCAGGGCTAATTATTTTCTCATTTCAAAAGAAACTGTTTTATTTACATTTACAGTAATAGAATTTCTGTAATAACAATCAGTTATCTATTTTTTTGATATATAAGTTCTTAAGATCAACGTAATCTAAAGGATCTTTTCCTGTCACTCCTCCGACCGTTGGGCGAATCAGGCGTGTAGAAACCCGGTAATAGACAGGAATCAAGCCCGAATCAGCATCAAGCTGAACCTCTGCTAACTGGTAAAATTCCTTGCGTGTCTTTTCATCTTTAGCTGTCAGGGCCTGCTTAAGATAATTATCAAAGGCCTCATTCTGGTAGAACGCCGTATTATTACTGCTGTCCGACAATAGGTAATTTAAGAAGGATGAAGGCTCGTTATAATCGCCACACCATGTAGCTCTCGCCACATCATAATTTCCCTGATGACGATTTTGCAGTGAGGTTTTCCATTCCTGATTTTGCAATGTGACTTTTGCTCCAATGTTTTTCTGCCACATGGACGCCGCAGCAATAGCTTGTTGTTTGTTCTGCTCTGAGGTGTTATAGAGCAAGGTAAATTTGAGGGGATTGCTGGCATCAAAGCCGGCTTCTTTTAATAACTCTTTTGCCCGTTGATTACGTTGTTCTTGTGTCCAATTCGCCCAATCTGGATTAATCGTAAGGCTGCTACCAATAAAAGTAGGTGTAAAACCGTATGCCGGAATTTGCCCCTGTCCCATAATCCTTTGAGTGATAATATCTCTGTCAAGACTCAGCTTAATGGCTTCACGTACTCGTTTATCTTTAAATAAAGGTTTTTGGTTATTAATTTCGTAATAAAACGTACATAGATAAGGTGAAGTTTGCACTTGCTCAGGAATATCCCGTTTCATTTTTTGATACAGTTCTGGTGGAATAGCATTGTTGGTAATATCTACTTCCCCACTGCGGTAACGGTTAACATCACTAATACCTGAGACGATAGGTAAGAAAGTGCCTTTTTCGATAATGGACTCTTTATCATTCCAATATTGTGAATTACGCGTTAAAACAATGCGTTCATTAATGACCCAATCTTTTAATGTGTAAGCCCCATTACCGATAAAATTCTCTGGTAACGTCCACTTAATACCAAATTTTTCCACAATATCTTGCCGGATGGGTTTCAGTGGTGTATGGCTCAACATATTAATAAGGTAAGGAACAGGACGACTTAATGTCACTTGAAAACGGCGCTCATCAAGCGCTTTAACACCCAGTTGATCAGGCGATTTTTTTCCTTTTAAGATCTCATCTGCATTCAATACATAGGTATATTGCAAATAGCTGGTATAAGGCGATCCTACTTTTGGATCAGAGAGACGACGCCAGCTATAAACAAAATCCTGTGCCATAACTGGCTTACCATCACTCCACTTGGCATTGTCACGTAAATAAAATGTCCACACCTGATAATCATCAGTTTCCCATTTTTCTGCGACTCCCGGCACAATTTCACCATTTGGCCCGGTGCTTACTAATCCTTCAAGTAAGTTACGAATAATGTTGGTTTCCGGAGCACCTTCAATTTTATGAGGATCCAGTGATGTAACCTCAACACCATTATTAACAGTAACTTCTTGCTTCTCTGCCAACACTACACCTGCGGGAACCTGCGCAGCAATTCCTTGCGTCACAGGAAACGATAATAAAATAATAGAGGAAATCAACTGACTCAACTTTGACGGTGTTTTTTTCATTATTCTTTTCTCCAAGTGATGAACAGTGAATTACTCATTTTTTAATCTATCAATCCTGATAATTCATTTTATTAAATAAGAGCAATTTATATGTTCGGCATTCAATCTATACAAGGTTTGTTATGATATTTTTTATAATATGTTTATTAAGCCGTTAAAGTAATTATTTATTCTTACATGGAATATGTCCATTGAAATAACAATAACATACTGATAAAAAAGATTTTTTATTTATTTTTATTTATCAGATCACTAAAGTATCCAACAAAAAAGAAAATAAACATTATTTTAACAAAATGCAATCATCACAGATTAAAAGCCCATCTTCATCACAAAATGGTGAAACAAGGCACCAATGATAGCCCGCTATAGCGGGCAATATGGTGTGGAAAAAAACAGTATTTTTCAGAAAGGAAAGGTAAATTATCAAATAAAATATAAAAAGTAAGTTCTTACCCAGATACGAAAATACTTTAATCGACTAGCTATACTCTTTATTGGTTGTCTATTAATTATTTTTCACTTATTTCTTCTAAAAAAATATTATCAAAATTTATTTAACAAAATATTCCATAAAAATTAAATAAATATTTAAAAATAATCCTAATAATTTTTTGATATCTAATAATAAAATCTATCTATTGAATGGTGTCAGCTTACTGCTTTCATGATCTAAATCACTATTTAAAAACCAGTCAATGATAAGCTGTATTCAAATAGAAACTCTTAGAAAAAATTCAGAATTAACACTCATTTATATGAATTTATACAGTTTTTTTAAGGTGATTAGCGGTATTCATAACAGCGTTTTTACTGATAAAGCTCACAACATAAATTTGACTTTACAGAACAATAATCACAAACCGCACAGCTAATTTCCTAAAAAAATTTGATTTTTACCAGGAGTACTCTCTATGGCTGTAACTCAGGTTGTTGAACTGAATGAATTAGTTGTTCGTGTAAAAAAAGCGCAAAGAGAATTCGCCAGTTTTTCACAAGAACAAGTTGACCACATATTCCGTGCTGCTGCTCTTGCTGCTGCTGATGCCCGCATTCCTTTGGCAAAATTAGCTGTATCCGAATCAGGAATGGGAATAATCGAAGACAAAGTGATCAAAAATCACTTCGCTTCTGAGTATATTTATAATGCCTATAAGGATGATAAAACCTGTGGGGTTTTATCCGAAGATGACACCTTTGGAACAATCACTATAGCTGAACCTATTGGGCTTATTTGCGGCATCATCCCGACAACTAATCCAACTTCAACGGCTATTTTCAAAGCACTTATCAGTCTGAAAACCCGTAATGGCATTATTTTTTCTCCCCATCCACGGGCTAAAAAAGCCACGAACAAAGCAGCAGAAATCGTTCTACAGGCAGCTATCGCAGCAGGCGCACCAAAAGATATTATCGGCTGGATAGACGAACCTTCTGTTGAACTCTCAAATGCTTTGATGCACCACGCTGATATTAACCTTATTCTGGCGACAGGCGGACCCGGAATGGCAAAAGCAGCCTATAGCTCAGGTAAACCCGCCATTGGTGTCGGTGCAGGTAATACACCTGTCGTGATCGATGAATCGGCAGATGTCAAACGCGCAGTAGCCTCTATTTTGATGTCTAAGACGTTCGATAATGGCGTGATTTGTGCTTCTGAACAATCCGTTATTGTGGTTGATCATGTTTATAAACAGGTCCGTGAACGCTTCTTAAATCATGGCGGCTATATTCTGCAAGGAAAAGAACTGAAAGCTGTCCAAAATATTATCCTGAAAAATGGTAGCCTGAACGCTGCTATTGTCGGTCAGCCAGCAACCAAAATTGCAGAAATGGCAGGGATAGCTGTTCCTGAAAATACCAGAATTCTTATCGGTGAAGTTACATTGGTAGATGAAAAAGAACCCTTTGCTCACGAAAAATTATCACCACTGCTCGCCATGTATCGGAGTAAAGACTTTGAAGATGCTGTTAAAAAGGCAGAAAAACTCGTTGAAATGGGTGGTATTGGTCACACGTCTTCTCTCTATATTGATCAAGATAATCAAGCAGCCCGCATTAAATATTTCGGCGATAAAATGAAAACGGCGCGTATTTTGATTAATACTCCCGCATCTCAGGGGGGAATAGGCGATCTTTACAACTTTAAACTGTCCCCTTCTCTAACACTAGGATGTGGCTCCTGGGGCGGAAATTCTATTTCAGAAAACGTTGGGCCAAAACACTTGATTAATACAAAAACTGTCGCTAAAAGAGCCGAAAATATGCTGTGGCACAAAATTCCCAAATCAATCTACTTCCGGCGTGGTTCTCTGCCTGTCGCTCTGGAAGAAATTGCGACAGATGGAGTAAAACGCGCCTTTATTGTGACAGACTCCTTCTTATTTAATAACGGCTATGCCGATCGAGTTATCAAGGTATTGAAAGCGCATAATGTAGAAACCGAAGTGTTTTTTGAAGTCGAGCCTTTTTGGGCGTCTGCCACTCTATGGCTCATAAGCTTGGCTCCGAATTCCACATCCCACATGGGCTAGCGAATGCCCTGCTTATCTGTAATGTTATTCGCTATAATGCCAATAACAACCCAACCAAACAAACAGCATTCAGCCAATATGATCGTCCCCAAGCAAGACGTCGTTATGCCGAAATTGCAGAACATCTGGGATTAAGTAGTGTTGGTGATCGCACTGCAACCAAAATTGAAAAGCTCCTTACATGGTTAGAAGAATTAAAATTTCAACTAAATATTCCAACCTCAATTCGTGAAGCCGGGGTTCAGGAAAGCGAGTTCTTGGCAAAAATAGATAAACTGGCAGAGGATGCCTTTGACGATCAATGTACCGGTGCCAATCCTCGTTATCCGTTAATTTCTGAATTGAAGCAATTAATGTTGGATTCCTTTTATGGACGTAAATTCATAGAGCCTGCCTTATCTAAGCAGGAAGAAAAATAATAAGAAATAATAATAAATGATAAACCAATGTGATTTAAAAGGCATCAGGTATAACCGATGCCTTTTTATTAATTCATGTGTTTTAACTTAATCATAATACGCATACAAAAGGCATTATGTCCGCTCAACTTTTTTAGCCTTAGCATCACGAATGACATCAGAATAGTGCCTGCGACACACTGAGACATATTTTTCATTGCCTCCAATATCAACCTGCGCACCATCATAAACAACGTTGCCATCGCTGCCAAAACGCAGTACATGGCTGGCTTTTCTTCCACAATGACAAATCGTTTTTAGTTCAACTAATTTATCTGACCACGCAAGAAGATATTGGCTACCACTAAATAATTCTCCCTGAAAATCTGTTCTTAAACCATAACAAAGAACAGGGATATCATCGTAATCAACAATTTCACAAAGCTGTTTGACGTGTTCTTTTGTTAAAAATTGGCATTCATCAATCAAAACACAATGGATCTTTTCTACTTTGTTTTCACGTCTGATAAGTTCAGCGATATTAGTTACCGGTGAAAACAACAAGGCATCTGCGGATAAACCAATACGGGAGCTCACCTTCCCTTTTTCAAATCGGGTGTCGATTTCTGCTGTAAAAATCAACGTCCTCATTCCTCTTTCGTTATAGTTATAAGAAGACTGTAATAAGGAAGTTGATTTTCCTGCATTCATAGCAGAATAATAAAAATAAAGCTGAGCCATTGGCCCGTCCATCCTCTTGTCAAATTTAACCAAGCAATATATCACCGCAAGTTTACCACAATCTCAACTTAAGGTTATCCTTTGTTATTGACCAAATGAGATACAGGATAAAAATCAGAACAAATATGAAATGAATAATTTCATGATAATCGTCACATTTGCGCATATAAAATCAGCACCACAAGTACTTATTGCATGACAAATGAACAAATTTAACATTAGAAAGAAATAGCTATTTTTTATTCCATTCTTTGCATATTAATAATCAAAGTGGTTTACTTTTGTGCAATTTACTCCGCTATAATCATAACCAATAGATTACCCATAAAAAAAATTTCATTACTCCTTTGAACATCAACTTATTTTGGGATGAACAGTTAACATCTCTTACGGATTGACTATAAATTAGTTTTATATGTTCGAGTTTATCCCCACTCTGCTTTGAGTAATCTACGTCTAACCGTTATCGAGAAATGATAAATCCAATAGTAGAATTAAAACACAATATATCGATTATCAAAAAAATTGCATTTTAAAATGGGATGTTTTAGCCTGAGAAAGTAAATTCACTATTGCAGAAAATAAAATAGCATTCTATTATTATCCATACATCAGCCATCATCATTATAATTTGAGACCAGGACAATGAGCGAAAATTTAAAATCCTTAAATAACATCCGTACCTTGCGCGCGCAAGCAAGAGAATGTGAACTTAGCACATTAGAAGAAATGCTGGAAAAACTCACAATTGTTGTTGAAGAACGTCGTGAAGAAGAAAGCCAAGCTCGTGCTCAAATAGAAGAACGTACACGTAAGCTTCAAGAATACCGTGAAATGTTGGAAAAAGACGGTATTGAATTAAGCGATTTAGTAGACGCTTTAAGTGGTAAAACTACGGGTAAATCTAAACGTGCTGCACGTCCAGCTAAATATTCATACGTTGACAATGGTGAAACTAAAACCTGGACTGGACAAGGCCGTACTCCAGCAGTAATCAAAAAAGCAATTGAAGAAGAAGGCAAGTCACTGGAAGATTTTCTGATCTAATCAGTTATTTTGCACACTAATAACAAAAATACCCTTGACAGGGTATTTTTGTTTTATAGTTAATATATCTAACTAAGTTAATTACTGGCTGATGTAAGAGCACTACGGGTTATATTAACGGTTTAAACTCCCTTATTATTCCCTAACGTGAAAAAAAACAATTTAACATCAACTTAGTTTTTTATTAACACAGAGTTAAAAAAGGAGCTATTAGCTCCTTTTTTATTACTATTCTAATATTAAGTCTAATCTTAATCCTGCTGGTAAAAATCCAAATACCAATCAACAAACTGTTTCACACCTTCTTTCACTGGTGTGTTGGGCGAAAAACCTATCTTCTCGTAGAGCGCTCTAGAATCAGCGCAAGTGGACAGTACATCACCATCCTGAATATCCATAAAGTTTTTCTTTGCCTTTATACCTAATGACGATTCAATCGCTTCAATAAAATCACCCAATTTTATCGGACGACCATTACCAATATTGTAAATACGATATGGTGCAGAGCTGGCAGAAATCTGTCCTTCTTCAACTGACCAATCTTTATCAGAGGTGGGAATAATGGCTTGCAATCTGATTATAGACTCGACAATATCATCAATATATGTGAAATCCCTCACCATATTCCCATGATTATAAACATCAATAGACTTACCCTCCAACATAGCTTTAGTAAACTTAAATAAAGCCATATCAGGACGCCCCCACGGGCCATATACTGTAAAAAACCGTAAACCTGTGGTCGGTAATTGATAAAGGTGTGAGTAGCTGTGAGACATTAATTCATCAGCTTTTTTGGTAGCAGCATATAAAGAAACAGGATGATCAACCGAATCATCAGTAGAGAATGGTTGTTTTTTATTTAATCCATATACTGAACTTGAAGACGCATATAATAAATGTTCAATGCGATTATGACGACATCCTTCAAGAATATTGATATGACCAACAATGTTGGCATCAATATATGCCATTGGGTTCTGTATTGAATAACGAACACCCGGCTGTGCTCCCAAATGGATAACTCGTTGAAATTGGTGTTTAGAAAACAACGCCGAAATTGCAACTCTATCAGCCAGATCTAATTTTTCAAATTTAAAACCCGGATTAGGGAGTAATAAATTTAATCTTGCCTGCTTCAAATTAACATCATAATAATTATTGATATTATCGATGCCGACAACTTCATACCCCATACTTAATAACCGCTGGCTAACATGAAAACCAATAAAACCAGCGGAACCTGTGACTAAAAATTTCATATCACAACTCAAATGACTGGATTAATAGAGGCACCACGACCAATGCCATAGTATGTAAATCCTCTGGATTGCAGACGTTCAGGATCATAAAGATTACGTCCATCAAAAATAACCGGAGTTTTGAGTGAGTTTTTTATAACATCAAAATCAGGCGCCCTAAAATTTTGCCATTCTGTGCAAATAATCAAAGCATCTGCACCTTTTAATGCCGCTTCTTTTGTCCCCATCAAGGCAAGATCATCCCGCTGTCCATAAATACGCTGAGCTTCCTGCATAGCTTCCGGATCATAAGCTTGTATTTTGGCACCACCTTCCCATAACTCTTCCATCAATACACGGCTTGATGCTTCTCGCATATCATCTGTATTAGGCTTAAATGATAATCCCCATATTGCAAATGTCTTGCCAGATAGATCATCACCAAAGTGACGTTTAACAAAAACAGGTAATTTTCTTTTTTGTTTTTCATTAACCTGCTCTACTGCCTGTAAAATCTTGGGCGTATATCCGATTTGTTCAGAAGTACGAATCAATGCCTGCACATCTTTGGGGAAACATGAACCGCCATATCCACATCCCGGATAAATAAAGTGATACCCAATACGTGAATCAGAACCAATGCCTTGACGTACATGTTCAATATCTGCCCCCAACATTTCTGCCAGGTTAGCAATTTCATTCATAAAACTGATTTTGGTTGCTAACATGCAATTAGCGGCATATTTTGTTAGCTCCGCACTGCGGATATCCATAACAATCATACGATCATGATTACGATTAAACGGTTCATACAGTTCTCTCATCACATCAATCACGCTATCGTTATCACAGCCAATGATAATGCGTTCAGGCCGCATACAATCAGCAACTGCGGCCCCTTCTTTCAAAAACTCAGGATTGGAAACAACATCATATGGAATATTAGCTCCACGTTCAGCCAAAGCGACTTGCATGACAGCTTTGACTTTATCCGCAGTTCCCACAGGAACAGTTGATTTATCAACCACCACTTTATAGTTATCCATATTCTCTGCAATAGTCCGGGCTACAGCAGTGACATATTGCAAATCGGCAGAGCCATCTTCATCAGGAGGTGTTCCTACGGCGATAAACTGTAATTTGCCATGTGCGACGCCAGCTTTAGCATCCGTTGTAAAGCTCAGACGCCCTTCCGCATAATTTTTTTTAACCAAAGATTCCAGTCCTGGTTCAAAAATAGGGATCTGACCATTTTTCAGGTTTTCAACTTTTCTTGTATCAATATCAACACAAAGTACATCATGCCCGACTTCGGCAAACACGGTTGCCTGGACTAAGCCAACGTAGCCAATACCAAATACAGTAACTTTCATTTCACATCCTAAATTACTAATAGATTATTTTTCAATCCGATCTTGCAAAGTCATAATCCAGTCTTTAAATGATTCTCCCAACTGCTTATGCTTCATACTATATTCAACAAATGCCTGCATATAACCCAATTTATTCCCGCAATCATGACTGCGACCTTTTAAGTGATACGCCTCAACTGGCTCTTTTTCCATCAGCATGGCAATGGCATCGGTAAGCTGAATTTCATCCCCTGCCCCTGGTGCTGTTTTTGCCAGTAATGGCCAGATTTTCTCAGATAATACATAGCGACCGACAATGGAAAGGTTTGAAGGGGCTTCTTCTGGTTTAGGTTTTTCAACAACACGGGCAATTGGTTTACTGTCACCTGGTTGCAGGTTTTCTCCAAAGCAATCAACAATTCCATAATCAGAGACGTTCTCAACAGGAACCGGTTCAACCAGTATTTGACTTGTTCCGCTATCGTTAAAACGTGATAACATTTCGCTCAAATTATATTTCGATAGATCTGCACTGTACTCATCCAAAATGACATCCGGCAGAATAACAGCAAATGGCTCGTCTCCAATAAGTGGTTTAGCACATAGCACCGCATGTCCCAATCCTTTAGCAATCCCCTGACGGGTCTGCATGATCGTCACATGATTAGGACAAATCGACTGGATTTCGTCCAAGAGCTGACGCTTCACTCTTTTCTCAAGAATGGCTTCTAGCTCGAAACTAGTATCAAAATGGTTTTCTATAGAGTTTTTGGATGAATGTGTAACCAGAATAATTTCATTAATGCCTGCTTTAATGCATTCATTGACAACATATTGAATAAGTGGCTTATCAACCAGAGGCAGCATTTCTTTAGGAATAGCTTTAGTGGCGGGTAACATCCTGGTACCCAAACCAGCAACAGGGATTACGGCTTTTTTTACTTTTTTGTTTATTACTGACATTACATAGTCTCCTGCGGCTATGTTATAGCTGAAAAACTCCTTTTGCAGCTTAAACAATAGCACCAACTCTCTAAAAAATCGTATGTGTGAAGAAGTGTATATGTGAAAAAAGTCACATACCTATAAAAACATACCTAAAAAATAGTGCGCCAGAGTATACCAGCTAACACAGACAGATATACAGTGAATAAAAATTTAATTATGGTTTCTATACTACGGTATTTACATAACTGATATATACACTCTGAATACACCTTTATATCAAATAGCTGTTAAATGAATTTACTGAAGCATAAAGGGCATTGATAATAGAGTACTCTCACTAAACATTGCAGCTACAGTCTGTATTCAGGTATTATTGATGTTAATCTAATCAATCATAACTATTTATACGATTATATATTTTACGCTTACATACCTTTACAGTATCAGCCATATTAACAACAACCTTTTTAATCAACCGGAGTTATTTTGACAAAAATATGTCACTGTGGCAGCGGCTCACCTTTCGCACATTGCTGCGGCCTTTATATTGATAATCACTACCCTGCTCCAGATGCTGAAACTTTGATGCGTTCCAGATATAGCGCTTATGTGACGAAGAATGTCGATTATCTGATTACAACCTGGCATCCCGATTGTGCAGCAGAAACCTGGCGTTCAGAAATAGAACAAGGCTTTGTTGGTGTACAGTGGCTAGGGTTGAATATCATCAATACAAATAAAGGGCAACATAATAATGAAGCCTACGTTGAATTTTCAGCTTGCTTTATTGAGCAGGAACAGCAAGATAGGCAATTGATACATGAGCGTTCTCGTTTTTTGCGTATTGACCAACATTGGTTTTATATAGATGGTGTTCGCCCTGAGACAGGACGCAATGATCCCTGCCCATGTGGTTCGGGCAAAAAATATAAAAAATGCTGTAGTTAAATTAATATTTAAATATTTTAAACACAACCATTCACACACAGTGAAAAACATTTGAGGATCACGTTATCCATGCAAAACGCAATTATACAAAAAAAAATCTTGCGTACAATTTGTCCTGATTCCAAAGGATTAATCGCGAAGATCACAAATATTTGTTACAAACATCAATTAAATATTGTACAAAATAGTGAGTTTGTCGATCATCTTACAGGCCGCTTCTTCATGCGTACAGAGCTGGAAGGTATTTTTAATGATGAAGTATTTCTGACCGATCTGGATGATGCTCTTCCGGTTGGCTCAAGTCGTGAATTGAATACAGCAGGTCGTCGTCGTATTGTCATCATGGTAACAAAAGAAGCCCACTGTATCGGTGATATATTAGTAAAAAGTGCTTATGAAGGATTGGATGTGGAAATAGCCGCTGTTATTGGCAATTATACTACTCTGCGACCATTGGTCGAGCAGTTTGATATTCCTTTCCATCATATTAGCCATGAAGGTTTGAGCCGGGAACAGCACGATGAAGCGTTAATGGCGCAGATAGATCAATATAACCCCGATTATGTTGTACTCGCCAAGTACATGCGTGTCTTAACACCGGCATTTGTTCAGCATTACCCAAATCAAATTATTAATATTCACCATTCATTCTTACCAGCATTTATAGGAGCCCGCCCTTATCACCAGGCTTATGAGCGTGGGGTCAAAATCATTGGAGCCACTGCACATTATGTCAATGATAACTTAGATGAAGGCCCTATTATCACTCAGGATGTGATTAACGTGGATCATAGCTATACTGCTGAAGAGATGATGCGAGCAGGACGAGATGTTGAGAAAAATGTGCTAAGTAAAGCGCTGCATTCGGTTTTTTCTCAACGTGTGTTTGTGTATGGTAACCGCACTATTATTCTGTGATACGTTAAGGGTATTTTTGCGATAACAGTTTGTGAGATAACAGTATGATTATTCTTGATAACAAAATACCCTAATGGAATGATATTCGGACACAAAGTTTAAAAAAACATCGCTCGACACTTAATTTTCAAATAATTACTTTACAGCGGCGGTTGATTTGATATCATTCCGTCCGCTGATAACGACAGCATACAATTCAAAATCTGGTGGGGTTCCCGAGCGGCCAAAGGGAGCAGACTGTAAATCTGCCGTCACAGACTTCGAAGGTTCGAATCCTTCCCCCACCACCAACTAGTTATGTCATCTTACTCACTCTTGAATAGAAAAACATTTATGCTCACTAAGAGCAAGAACAAGAGTCTTCGACCAAAATTTGGATTGAAAATCGAACATAGCGAAGTGATATTACGCACAGCACGTTAGCCGGAAGGTGAAAAACGAGAAATGGTGCATCATCCTTCCCCCACCATATCTTAAGGTATACTCCATTATTTGCATTTACTGTTAAAGCTAACAGATATACTGCTTGGGGGAAGAACAATCTAATTTACTCAATGAGCAAATGAATATCGTAAAATTAACGTGTTCACCGGACACCAATAGCGGAGCTCTGGAGGATCTGCAATTTGCTCCGCTTATGCAATCGGTTACTCCATATCACTAACGGAGTCGATAAAACGATTTAACACGCTTGAATGGGATTTAGATTTATAAACATAACACTGATTAACTGCATCAGCTCGTGATATTGGAATAAAGCCCAGGCTTTTTCCTTCCTCCAATGCACCAGAACGGGCATCTGTAATAAAAATATAATCTTTGGATTGAATGAAATTAAGACAGCATTCCATGTTGTCCATTTGCCTTATATTAACTTTCTCTCCGTTCTTTATCATATCCTCTTCTAAATTCTTTATAAAATCGCTTTTATAGAGAACTGGATCACACAACCACGTTTTCTTTTTCAATAATTGAGTTAAATCACCATTGGCTTCATCAATTAACTCTTGACGGCAGCAAATACCTAAATTCTGCCCTTCAATTTTACGAACCAAACTAAATCTATCACTGAGTATTTTTTCCGAGCTTAAAATTATCGTATTGCCCTCATAGTCAACTATTTCATCAATGTTATCATAACTAAAGCGTAATATATTAACTTGAGCATTATTTCTGTCTGCTGCTTTATAAAGTGAAATCAGGTGCCTGTCTTTCCCCCAATCGTAGTAGATATTGACGCTGTTACAAATAGTTCCGCTAAAGTGTTTCTTTGTAATTTCCTTTTCTTTCAAATAAAGTTCTTTTAAGTCATTATATAGTTCCACTCCGTCTTTAGTCAGTATCATCCCAAACTTCTCCCTTTTAAATAAGCGCTTTCCTAACGTCGCCTCAAAGTCTTTAATTGATTTAGCGACTGGGGGAGTCGTACGGTTCATCACTCTTGCCGCTTTGCTTAAAGAACCCATTTCCACCACCGCCATGAATGCTTCTAATTTACGAGAAAAAAACATAATTCACCGTTCCTATGTAACTTGTGGCTAAAATAATTTCCTTGAAATGGCCTTCTCATCAGGTAACCGCTAAATCAAACTTGATATTGTGAAGGTATAATTTTGTACAATAAAAATAGCTATTTTTCAAATGGCATTTATATGTAATGCCAGCCCCTGATGCAAAAATGCGGTTCAGATGAACTATATTATTCACCTGTATCATGATGAATATTCCATCGTGAATGTAAACCATTAATAAATATAAACATGGTCTACAAGTTCAATTTTCTATCAGAGATTGATTAACTCTTCTACTTTTTCATTAATTATTTTTTGTAATGCGTGACACAGAATAAATTTCAAGAATAAAAACACTTACCTAAAAACATAGTATCAAATGTTGAATATAACAAAGAATGATTAATTAAATAAGTATTCAACCATTAATTCATTATTTACTCATCACATGTTTTTTATTATTTATCAATATTACATACTCTAAATTTGAGTAATAAACGCATTATACTCAATATAACATTACATATAAGAGTAAAATAGTGAAATATCAAGATAACCTGCTTAAAATTATTATTTAATAAATAGTTACATCCTTTTTTATATCTGTTAAGATTAAAAAGATAAATATTCTATAGGTGATTATAACGGTATGAAATTTGTATCATTCAATATTAATGGCCTGCGGGCACGTCCTCATCAACTTACCGCGATTGTTGAACAACATCAGCCTGACGTGATTGGATTACAAGAAACAAAAGTTCATGATGAAATGTTTCCTTTGGAAGAAGTTAGCAAACTTGGTTACCATGTCTTTTATCACGGTCAAAAATCCCATTACGGTGTGGCTCTGCTGACACGCCAGAAGCCAATTGAAGTTCAGAAAGGTTTTCCTACGGATGAAAATGATGCGCAGCGTCGTATTATCATGGCAGATATTGAAACACCTCTAGGCTCATTAACTGTAATTAATGGTTACTTTCCACAAGGTGAAAACCGTGATCATCCGGTCAAATTTCCGGCGAAAGCAAAATTCTACCAAGATTTACAAACCTATCTGGAAAGAAAACAATCTCCAGAATCCCATATTCTTATTATGGGAGATATGAATATCAGTCCAACTGATCTTGATATTGGGATCGGTGAAAATAACCAAAAACGCTGGTTGAAAACTGGAAAATGCTCTTTCTTACCGGAAGAAAGAGAGTGGATGGAACGCCTTAAAAGTTGGGGACTCGTCGATACGTTTCGGGCACATCATCCTGAGATCAATGATCAATTCTCCTGGTTTGATTATCGTTCTAAAGGGTTTGACGATAACCGGGGGCTTCGCATCGACTTGTTGCTTGCCAGCCGTCCATTAGCGGAAAAATGCCTTTCTGCTGGTATAGATTATGCTATTCGTAGTATGGAAAAACCATCTGATCACGCTCCTGTTTGGGCTGAATTTAAAATTTGATTCTCAAAATAATAAAATCCAGCACCGCCAAGTTCAGTGCTGGATTTTTCTTACGGTGCTTTTAATTGTATCGTTTTGATCTTATCTACCCGGCTTTGTCAGTCTTTGTTTTCTTCTTTTTACTCTTTTTTCCTTTCACGGGCACAGGAGGTAACTCCCTAAAAACCTGCAAATTTCGATACTGTTTTGCCTGCCAAATCAACTGCTGCAACGTTTCGTGAAGAGGCAACATAAAATCCTGATAGCGGACTTGTTTTTCACTGATTTGTGTTAGTTTTGACTCCCAATGCGCTGTCATATCGGGTAATACAGCCATATCAGGTAATACATGGATAAGCGCCCGCCCCGCAGGGGTTGCATGGATATAGCGCCCTTTTTTGTACAGAAATTCCCGTTTAAACAGTAACTCAATAATACCTGCTCTCGTTGCTTCTGTGCCCAGACCATCTGTTGCTCGTAACACTTTTTTTAGTGCTTTATCTTGTACAAATCGGGCAATTCCTGTCATTGCAGACAATAAAGTCGCATCAGTAAAAGGACGTGGTGGTTGAGTCTGCCTCTCCACCACTTCTCCTTTTTCACATAAGAGTTCATCACCTTTGGCAACAACAGGCAGCGGAGTGCCTTCATTTTCCTCATCTCGCTCTTTATTACCCAATAAGGTTCTCCAGCCAGCCTCTGCCAGAAAACGCGCTTTTGCTATGAATTTTCCACCTGCAATATCAAGCTCGATCGTACACTTGCGAAATACCGCATCCGGGAAAAACTGCATCAAATACTGTCTGGCAATCAATCCATAAATATGATGTTCATTTTCTGTCAAATTGATCTGGCTGCTTCGGGCTGTGGGAATAATCGCATGATGAGCATCAACTTTTTTATCATCCCAACAACGGTTCTTTTTCTCCGTGTCCAACGCTTCCTGTGGTAATAAATGCGTATGAACTGAAATAGCATTTAAGACAGCCTGACGCCCCGCAAAATGCTCTTCCGGCAAGTAACGACAATCAGAACGTGGATAAGTGATCAATTTATGCGTTTCATAAAGTCGCTGACAAATATCCAGTACATCCTGAGCACTTAAACCAAAGCGCTTGGCTGCTTCAATCTGTAATGAAGAGAGAGAAAACGGTAATGGTGCCGTTTCTGATTCTCGTTTATCCTGATACGCAGTAACATAAGCAGGTTGCCCTGTAATACGCGCTACAACATGCTCTGCTAAAGGACGATGGATAATCCGACCTTCTTCATCCTGAAAATCAACACAGGATTCACTGGGTTGCCATACAGCCGTAAACCGTTCCTCTTTCGGAGTAACAATATAAGCTTTAACCTCAAAGAAATCTTTCGGCACAAAATGCTCTATTTCCTCATCACGACGAACAACCAACCCCAGAACCGGGGTCTGAACCCGTCCGACAGATAACACCCCTTGATAGCCGGCATTCTGCCCTAGCAATGTATAAGCACGAGTCATATTAATACCATAGAGCCAGTCTGCTCTGGCTCTGGCGAGTGCTGAAACACATAGAGGAATAAATTCCCGGTTACTCCTTAAACGCTCAACCGCTTTAAGTACCGCCTGTGGATTTAAGTCGTTGATCAGGCAGCGTTGGACATTTTGCTTTTTATTATTATCCAAATGCAAAAAATCCAATACTTCATCCACCAGTAATTGACCTTCACGATCAGGGTCTCCGGCATGGATAATTTCATCAGCCCTTTCCAGAAGAGATTTAATCGTATTAAGTTGTTTGGCAACCGCTGCTCGTGGTTTCAACTGCCATTTTTCAGGAATGATCGGTAAATCAGCCAATACCCAGCGTGCATAACGGCTATCGTAAGCATCTGGCTCAGATTGCTCTAACAAATGGCCGACACACCAGGTAACAAATTGGTTATTACCACACTCAATAAACCCATCTCCCCGACGATGAGGTTTGGGTAACACATCGGCAATGGCTCGTGCCAGGCTAGGTTTTTCTGCAATAAAAAGACGCATGGAATTATTCAAAACTTCAATCAATACCTTGTTCGAGCGTGGTTAAGTCAGTTCATCTACGGCAATTAAACTAAAAGAAGTGGATTGATGTGGCGACTTTCATCTTCCCCCACCACATCTGATCCACAGCATCTGGCAATATCATCAGTCACTTTAGAAGTAACTAACAAAACCCGTTAAATCTGGTGTTGAAACTTTCATCGGAGCTTTAAGTTCCGGTGTGCCCAAGTAAAGGAATCCAACAATTTTATCCTTTTCTTCACATCCCAAACCCGCTCTGACTGTTGGATCTTCAGTCCAGGAGCCAGAACGCCATATTCCACCAAACCCCTGAGCCACCGCAGCCATTTGCATGGCATGAACTGAACAACCTGCCGCCACAACTTGTTCCCAAGCGGGCACTTTTGCATGTTCAACAACTTTGGCAATAACAGTAATAATCATAGGTGCACGATAAGGTGCATTTTTTGCTTTTTCCACCACATCTTCACCCATATCGCCTTCAGTCGCTGCTTTTTCAAGCAACTTACTGAATTTATCAATCCCTTCCCCCTGCATTACAATAAAATGCCAGGGACGTAATGCGCCATGATCTGGTGCTCGCATTCCCGCCGCAAGAATATGTTGCAATGCCTCTCCTTTCGGAGCGGGAGCAGTTAGACGTGAAACAGAACGACGATTCAATAAAAGTTCCAAAGCATTCATAATTTCCTCCTGAATAAGATAACCTATCACGACTCGACATTCTCTGTTTATTCGTTACTGAATGAAAGAGTAGATATTATTATTTTTTCAATCATTCTCGTGAATTCCAGCTGACATTTATCAGCTAGCTGATTAGGATAATCCTATTTGACCCCATAACTGGAGACGATATGCGTACTTTATGGAAGTTTATAGCAGCAATATTTAAATGGAGTTGGAAACTGCTAAATTTCGTTCGCCAATTTATTTCCAACCTGATTTTTATCCTATTGGTTGTATTAGTCGCCACTGGCGTTCTCATATACAAAGAGCAGTTCCGCTTAGACAATGATTATAATGGGGCATTATATGTCAACTTATCCGGTATCGTTGTTGATCAAGTGTCTGTTCTTAATCCACTGGATCAGCTCGGACGGGATCTTGTTGACTCCTCCAGCAGCCGTTCACAGGAAACCTCTGTGTTCGATATTGTTGATAGTATCCGCCGGGCGAAAAGTGACCCTAAAATTACCGGTATGGTATTGAAGTTAGATAACTTTATTGGTGCCGATCAGTCTTCTATGAGATATATAGGCAAAGTCATCAATGAATTTAAGGCTTCAGGTAAACCAGTTATTGCCATCGGAAATAACTATAGCCAGGCACAATATTATTTAGCCAGTTACGCAAACAAAATATTCCTTGCTCCACAGGGAAATGTGTCCCTTCATGGTTTCTCAAACAACCGTCTGTTCTATAAATCATTATTAGAAAATCTGAAAGTATCCACTCACATTTTCCGTGTTGGGACATACAAATCAGCAGTAGAACCAATGATGCGGAATGATATGTCAGATGATGCCCGTAAAGCAGATATGCTCTGGCTTAATGAACTTTGGAACAATTACCGGCAAGTTATTGCTACCAACAGGAAAATACCTCTTGACCAGGTCCTTCCTGATCCTTCAACGTTTATTGAAAAATTCCATCAAGCTGGAGGAAATAGTGCACTCTATGCGTTTCAAAACGGTTTAGTAGATAAAATTGCGCCTCTGAATGTTATTGAAAAGAAATTGATACATCAATTTGGTTGGGATAAACAAAATCAGCATTTCAACTACGTCAGTATTAATGACTATATTGCTAAACAGCCAGTCCAAAATAGCTATCAAAACAATGGCAACATTGCGGTGATCATAGTTGAAGGTGCAATCATGGATGGTAAACAATCCAATGGCATAGCCGGCAGTGATACAATTGCAGCACAACTGCGAGAAGCACGTATGAATCCCGAAATCAAAGCCATTATATTACGTGTAAACAGCCCTGGCGGCAGTATCAGCGCATCTGAGCTGATCCGCAGTGAACTCATGGCAATTCGGGAAGGTACTGATGAAAAGGGTAAAAAGGTCAATCAGAAACCCATCGTTGTTTCAATGGGTGGTCTTGCGGCATCAGGGGGATACTGGGTATCCACACCAGCTAATTACATTATTGCATCACCAAATACTTTAACTGGCTCTATTGGTGTTTTCGGTGCCTTCAATACCTTTGAAAAAAGCCTGGATCACCTTGGTGTGAATACAGATGGTGTTTCAACACATCCACTGGCTGACATTTCATTAACAAAAGGTATAAACCCTCTTTTTTCTGACGTTATGCAATTGTCGATTGAAAACGGCTACAACCAATTTATCGGGCTGGTTGCAAATTCCCGGCATAAATCAGTAGATGAGATTAAGAAAATCGCCGAAGGTCGTGTCTGGAGTGGTAGCGATGCGAAAAAGAATGGTTTGGTCGATCAATTAGGTGATTTCGATGATGCAGTGAAGAAAGCTGTTGAATTAGCCGGCCTCAAAACAGCATCATTAGACTGGATGCAGCCAGAGCTTTCCCTCACTGAAAAACTCATGCTGGAGTTTTCTTCATCTGCTCAGGCAATTATGCCAAATATTCTGCAATCAATGCTGCCGGCACCATTTGCTCAAGTTGCACAAGATATGAAACAACAAGCAGTATTTTATAATCGCATGAATGATCCGCAGCATGTTTATGCGTTTTGCCTGAATTGTGAGAATATCCGTTAGAAAATTATTTCTAAAATGCGATAACAGTTATACCCAAGAGCCTGATCTTTATATATCAGGCTTTTTTTATTCCATATAGCCCCTATAATCGGCTAAATATTTTTATCAGGTACTGTTATTGGGGTACTTCCATGCAGAAGAAATCTATCTATGTTGTTTATACAGGTGGCACAATTGGGATGCAGCACTCTCCCAATGGTTATATTCCTGTCTCTGGTCATTTACAACGGCAACTTGCACAGATGCCGGAATTCCACCGTCCAGAAATGCCAACGTTCACGATACGTGAACATCACCCTCTGATCGATTCTTCTGACATGAGTCCGGATGATTGGGGGATTATCGCCAACGATATTGACCAGAATTACCATGATTACGATGGTTTTGTGATCCTGCATGGGACAGATACCATGGCTTTCACTACCTCAGCACTCTCTTTCATGTTTGAAAACCTAAACAAACCCGTTATCGTGACAGGGTCGCAAATACCTTTAGAAGCACTTCGTTCAGATGGTCAGACAAATTTGCTGAATGCACTGTACCTGGCAGCTAATTATCCCGTTAATGAAGTTAGCTTGTTTTTTAACAATAAGTTGTTTCGAGGGAACAGGACGGTTAAAGCCCACGCCGATGGTTTTAACGCTTTTTCATCACCCAATTACCCTCCACTCATTGAAGCCGGGATCAATATCCGTACATTAAATACTGCTCCCATACCGACCAGTCATGGTGACTTTATCGTACATCAAATCAAATCACAGCCAATCGGCGTTGTCACTATCTATCCGGGATTATCCTGTCAGGTGGTTGAAAATATCCTGATGCAACCTGTCAAGGCACTGATTTTACGCTCTTATGGTGTTGGTAATGCCCCACAGCGTTCCGATTTATTAAAAATCTTAAGAGAAGCGACTGAACGAGGCATCATTGTGGTCAATTTAACACAATGCATCTCTGGAAGGGTCAATATGGAAGGTTATGCCAATGGTCATGCGCTAGCTACATCAGGCGTTATCAGCGGCTATGATATGACTTTTGAAGCAGCACTGACCAAACTGCACTACTTGTTGAGTCAGCACTACGAAACTGAAGAAATCCGCTCGCTAATGCAGCAGAATCTACGCGGAGAATTGAGTTACTCCGACAAGTAAAAAAATAGTCGAGGAATATAATGAAAACCGCATTATTACTTATCGATCTACAAAATGACTTCTGTACAGGTGGTACACTGGCGGTCAAGGAAAGCGAAGAAGTTATCGAAATGGCGAATAAAGCGATTGAATTGTGTCAGCAACACAATATCACTATTATCGCAACTCAAGATTGGCATCCATCCGATCACATGAGTTTTGCCGCCAATTCTGGTCAACCTGTCGGTGAGTTAGGGGAACTGAATGGTATCCCTCAGATATGGTGGCCTGTGCATTGTGTTCAGGGACAATTAGGTGCAGATTTCCATCCAGCGCTGAATCAGTCTGCTATTCAGGAAATTTTTCGTAAAGGTGAAAACTCACAGATAGATAGCTATAGCGCATTCTTTGATAACGATCGTAAAAATGCTACCAGACTACATAGTTGGCTATCAGAACAACATATCAATCGCCTGTTGATTTTGGGAATTGCCACTGATTACTGCGTAAAATTTACGGTCCTGGATGCTTTAGAACATGGGTATGAAACTTACGTGATCGTTGAAGGCTGCCGTGGGGTCAATATTCAAGCCGAAGACAGCCAACGCGCCATTGAAGAAATGACAGCCAAAGGTGCCAGGTTGACTTCATTAAGCGAAATAACAACGCTTTTTTAAGTTATTTTTTCTGAATATACCCAAAATTAACCTCGTCCTTATTATTGCAGACTCATTGCAAAGGACGAGGTTATTATTTTAACTTTCTGACTCATTCTTCTTCTGATTGAGGTTTTAACTTAGCAACCATTTCTGATTGGAACATAGCCTTCAATTCTTGCTTGCTTTTTATTGTAATTTGACCATCTGTGCCAATCGTCATATGTTCAGGATCATAATTATGCCTGGCTTGCCAAAGCATCACCATTTGCAAACTATTTTCTTTCTGCTCTGGTGTTAATGGAACGCCATCTTGCCATTTGCCCAACTCAACAGCCTGAACTAATCGTTGATAAATCTCAGGCGTCATGGCAGAGAGTAAATCATCCAACTTCATTGATATTTCCTTACGGCTACATATTTTGGCTGAATCGATTCTATTTTAGTGACCAATTCATATTGCTTATATTTATTTAAAAACACCCGCAGTCATAATATTAACCTGCTGTTTCTTCACCTGTTTCCTTATCAACAAACCATAAGGCAACCGAATTAATGCAAAAGCGCTCTCCGGTAGGTTTAGGGCCATCAGGGAAAACATGCCCTAAATGTGCCTGGCAATGACTGCAACGCACCTCTATTCGATGCATATTATGGGAGTAGTCATCAATATATTTGATGGATTTGTCATTGATTGGCTGGTAAAAACTTGGCCATCCACATCCAGAATCAAACTTAGTATCAGAAACAAATAATGGCTGATGACAACACAAACAATGATAAATGCCACTTTTTTTGTTGTGCAACAGTTTTCCTGAAAATGGCGGCTCAGTACCTGCTTCCTGCGTGACATAACGCTGCATTTCACTAAGCTGCGCCAAAGAAACGGAGATATTTTTAGCCATGTAAACCACCTTTTGAGGCCAATATTTTCAATTAAAAAACACCGAAAACAACAAAAAGCAAATATTAGAATGTTAAAAGGCATTCTAACGCATTCAACATAATGATTTACTTTACTAATTGTGATAAATCTCACATATCTAACCAATGGTAACTTTAAATATCGCTTTATACCCCGATAATGATGGGCGTAGAGTTTGTTACGGTTGAATAGCGAGCATTCAGATAGTGATTTCTAAATTGATCTTTTTCAATTGTTGACACGATTCCGCTTGACGACTGACAAGATTTTGGTAACTTTAGAAACAACTTTTAATTCACTAAAAAATAGCTGGTGGAATACTATGACTATCAAAGTAGGTATTAACGGTTTTGGTCGTATTGGCCGTATTGTTTTCCGTGCTGCACAAGAACGTTCTGACATTGAAATCGTTGCAATCAATGACCTGTTAGATGCAGATTACATGGCTTACATGCTGAAATACGATTCAACCCACGGCCGCTTCAACGGAACTGTTGAAGTTAAAGACGGTCATCTGGTTGTTAACGGCAAAACCATCCGCGTTACATCTGAGAGAGATCCAGCTAACCTGAAGTGGGACGAAGTAGGTGTTGATGTTGTTGCTGAAGCAACGGGCATTTTCCTGACTGACGAAACTGCACGTAAGCACATCACTGCTGGCGCGAAAAAAGTTGTTCTGACTGGCCCGTCTAAAGACAACACGCCAATGTTTGTTATGGGTGTCAATCACAATGCCTATGCAGGCCAGGATATCGTTTCCAACGCATCCTGCACAACCAACTGCCTTGCTCCGCTAGCTAAAGTTATCAATGATAAATTTGGTATTGTTGAAGGTTTGATGACAACTGTTCATGCAACAACTGCAACTCAGAAAACGGTTGATGGTCCTTCTGCGAAAGACTGGCGCGGTGGCCGTGGGGCGGCACAAAACATCATTCCATCTTCTACCGGTGCTGCAAAAGCAGTAGGTAAAGTTATTCCAGAGCTGAACGGCAAACTAACTGGTATGTCTTTCCGTGTACCGACTCCTAACGTTTCTGTTGTTGACCTGACTGCACGTCTCGAAAAACCAGCGACTTATGAAGAAATCTGTGAAGCAATCAAAGAAGCGGCTGAAGGCGAACTGAAAGGCATTCTGGGCTACACTGAAGATGACGTTGTTTCTACCGATTTCAATGGCGAAAAACTCACTTCTGTATTCGATGCAAAAGCGGGTATTGCTCTGAACGACAACTTCGTAAAACTGGTTTCTTGGTATGACAACGAAACGGGTTACTCTAACAAAGTTCTGGATCTGGTTGCTCATATCTCTAACTAATTGAACTTTAAACAGTTATTCAACAAGCCACCTGTAAAGGTGGCTTTATTTTCCCTCTCTACCACAATAAGCTATCCTTGCCTTCACCAATTATCCAATTCAGGTTTATATAAGGTCATGTAGATGCTTGATAAAATTTTCTCATTACCGGTTGTAAAACAAATATCTCCTTATATCAGTCAAAGGAATATTGATGGATTTCCGCTGATTGTAATTTCCCATCCCAAAATCCGTGGTGCAATCAGTATCCAGGGCGCACATCTTATGGCATGGCAAGCCTGTGGTGAAAAACCTGTATTATGGTTAAGCGATAATACAAAACTCCGTGAGGGTACAGCCATTCGTGGTGGTATTCCCATCTGTTGGCCTTGGTTTGGCTCTCTGGGTACACCAAGTCATGGTTTTGCCCGGATATTACCGTGGGAATTCAAGGCCCATCATGAAAATGAGAATGGTGTGATTTTGATGTTCACACTACAAGACAGCGCATACACAAAACAGTTGTGGCCACATGAATTCACACTTATTGCTCGCTTTAAATTGGGGGAGACTTGCGAAATAGAGCTGGAATCTCATGGAGATTATCAGGTCACTTGTGCCCTACACTCTTACTTCAATGTCAGTGACATCAATCAAATCCGTATCAGCGGGTTAGGTCATCACTTTATTGATGCTGTTATAAACAGAGAACAATACACTGATGAAGACCTCATTTTTCAAGGAAGAACAGATCGCATTTATACAGAGCCAGAAAATTTCAGTCTGATTAGAGATGAGTTATGGAAACGTACCATTGAAATTCATCATTATCATCATAGTGATGTAGTCTGCTGGAATCCCGGAGCTGCGCTAGCGAGTAGCATGCAAGATATCAGTAAAGAAGGTTACAAGAACATGGCCTGCGTTGAAACCGCACGTATCAATACCCCTCTATATTCTAAAAATGGAACGCCTGGCAGGCTTGCTACCGTTATCCGTTGTCGCAAAAATAAAAGTTGAGTCGGGTGATGTGTGAGGGCTGGACAGGCATTTATTTCGTACAGTGCTTCCGTACAGAACGCTGTACGAAAAATGCCTGAAAAAACAGAAAACAGCGTCATTCCACAACTACTGGAACACGTTTAGCCAAAGCACACAATAGCTCATAACCAATTGTTCCGGCTGCCTCCGCGACTTCATCCACCGGTAATTTTTCTCCCCATAATTCGACTGAACTGCCAATTGTTGCCAGTGGGCATGGAGTCAAATCAACCGACATCATGTCCATTGATATAGCACCCAACAAGCGAGTACGAATACCATCGACAATAACCGGCGTTCCTGTTGGTGCATGTCGCGGATAACCGTCAGCATAACCACATGCCACTGTTCCTACACGAGTCACATATTGGGTGGTGTAGTGACTGCCATAACCAATGTTCTCTCCTTTGGGAAGATCATGAACCGCAATGATTTCACTTTTTAAACTCATCGCTGGTTTTAAGCCTACATCCGCAATATCACGCCACTTTCCACTGGGAGAAGCACCATACAGAATAATTCCAGGTCTGACCCAATCCCCGTGTGTTTGCGGATGCCATAAAACTGCCCCAGAATTAGCCAGACAGTGAGGGAGGGAGTTCATATTCAGCCGGTTAACAACAGTGAATTGCCCATCAACACCAATTTCATTATCGGAATTAGCGAAATGCGTCATTAAAGTGACTGAATGAATATTTTTCATCCCATTTGCCATTGAAACTATCTGTGGATATTCGTCTGGGGTAAATCCCAGACGATTCATACCACTATTCAGTTTCAAATAAATATCAATGGGCTTATCTAATTCCGCGTCTTTTATCGCCTTGAGTTGCCAATGACTATGCACTGTGGTTGTCAGGTCATATTGATTAATTATCTGCAAATCTTCAACATTGAAGAAACCTTCTAATAACAGGATTGGCCCCTGCCATCCCTGCTCTCTCAAATAAGTAGCTTCATTCATATCAAGCAGTGCAAATCCATCCGACTGCTTGAGTGATTGCCATATTCTGTCCAAACCATGCCCATATGCATTCGCTTTCACTACCGACCAGATTTTACTATTACCGACTTTTTGGCGGATAACCGCCAAATTATGACGAAGTGCGTTGAGATGGATGGTTGCCAAAATAGGACGTGGCATGATGGCCTCTTTATAATTTACTTTACGCAGTATGTAAACGATGCTTCATCCGAAGCACTTTTGTATTAAATCCATTGATATATCTGAATACAGAGAGATCATCTGCTGCAATTTCAGGCTTCTTACCAGAGATTAAATCAGATAATAACTTTCCTGAACCACAGGCCATTGTCCAGCCTAATGTTCCATGCCCGGTATTTAAATAAAGATTAGGATATTTGGTTGGACCAACAATGGGAGTGCCATCCGGCGTCATTGGCCGTAATCCGGCCCAGAATGAGGCTTCAACAATATTACCACCATTAGGGTAAAGATCCTCTACTACCATTTTGAGTGTTTCACAACGGCTTTTCAGCACATTCAGGTTAAAACCAACGACTTCTGCCATTCCTCCAACGCGAATTCGATGATCAAAACGGGTAATGGCTATTTTGTAAGTTTCATCCAATACTGTTGAAACAGGTGAGCGTGTTTCATTCATTATCGGCATAGTTAGCGAATAACCTTTCATTGGATAAACCGGAATTGTGATAAGATCTTTCAATAATTCAGTAGAATAGGCACCCATTGCTATAACATACTGATCCGCTGTCATGATGCCATTATCACACTGAATACCTGTTATCTTATCGCCATCCACCAAAATGCGTTTAACCTGCCGGTTAAACACAAATCTGACACCGGCTTTTTCTGCCATTTTTGCTAATTCTTTGGTGAAAATTTGGCAATCACCGGTTTCATCATTAGGAAGCTGTAATCCTCCCGTCAATTTATGAGAAACATGGGCGAGTGCAGGTTCCGCTGATGCTAATTGTTCTGAGGTGAGTAACCGATAAGGAACGCCTTCTTGCTCTAACACCGCAATATCATTAACCGCATTATCAAACTGCTTGTTAGTTCTGAATAGTTGTAGCGTACCACTTTGACGCCCTTCATATTGGATGCCTGTATCCGCTCTCAATTGTTTAATGCAGTCACGACTATATTCGGCCAGACGCACCATTCTGCTTTTGTTCATAGCATAATGGTCTGCATCACAATTACGCAGCATTTGCCACATCCAGCGTAACTGAAATAGTGAACCATCGGGGCGAATAGCTAATGGAGTATGTCGTTGAAACATCCACTTTATTGCTTTTACTGGGATACCCGGTGCTCCCCAGGGTGTCGCATATCCGGGTGAGATCTGCCCGGCATTACTTGCGCTCGTTTCTTCAGCCGCACTCTGCTGGCGATCGACAACGATAACTTCATGGCCTTCCTGAGCCAGATACCAGGCACTGGTGACGCCGATAACGCCGCTACCTAAAATAAGGACCTTCATTCTGCCCCCTATTGATGAGTAATATATGCAAGCATAATATGCTAAACATGAAAATCCAATACAGAATAATAGACTATAAAGTGATTAGTTGAATTTTAGGATTCAAATCACAATTTAATTACAAAATAATGACAAGCACTATCTCTCAAATTATGATAAAAACACTTAAATCACTTTAAATACAACAAATTATAAAAGAATTAAATGCTATTAATTTCTTATATTAGTATCTTAAAAAGTGTTTTTTGCGGCAAAAAAGAAACATTTCATTCACATTCTGTGATTTTATTTAAATCCTTACTTTTATTTTATTTCAGAATAAAAATCTTATTCAACATAAACTAAACAGAATAATAATTTAAAAATTTGAATTTTACAGTTTGGGTGGGTTTTCAATGCTGATTACAAGGCAAAAATACCATGATATAGGTATGGTGATAAAATCAACTAATCATAACCACCCGCATA
>NZ_JBFPEZ010000139.1:0-1226 GCF_040838225.1 Xenorhabdus sp. SGI246 | reverse complement strand
GCCGCAAAATAACAAGGCCAAAGCCCCGCCCGCAATCCATCTTAAAGGCCAGTGGCTTAAGGCCGCCGGGTTTGATAAAGGTTGCACCCTGACCGTGAAGATTATGGATGGTTGCTTGGTGCTGATCCCTGACAGCGACGATACCCGCACCCTCAAGCAACAGTACCAGCGCCAACAAGACCAGCTCAGTGACATTAAGCTGCGGATGCGGGAGTTGATTGGGGATTATCAGGCAGGATAATAATAACAGCCGGAAGATCATGAGATCTTTCCGGCTGTTATTATTAATTACCACTTATATGGATAGACATAATTCGATAAAACTTGTTGTTTAACATCTTCATCTAGACAGTGGTTTTCTTGCTTTTCAAAATGTTCGATTTTTTTGATTGCAATATTCCTATTAACTTCTGGGATTTTTGAAAAAACTTTATCCCAATCATCTTTATATCCATACATATTCAACATCTTTCCTAAAGCTGAATTTATTAAAGGGCTACTTGAATATGTTAGTGTTCCAGTCTCTTCACATTCGAATTTTGTATAAAGTATAAGCTTTATGATGGCATTAACTTCATCACGTTCTAGTTGAATAGATTCATGCTCCATTATTTCCCTCCGCATTTTCTAATTTTAACTTGATTATCAGTAAGTTTGAGCCTTGTATCATAATCAAGATGCTCTAGCATGGTATAAGGATTTTTTCCTGAATATAGAATATCTTTTAGCTTTAATTTCCCTTCATGAATATATTCTAACCTAGAAGATAAATGTATATTACCGCGTTCACCCGGATCTACTTTAAAAATAATTGCATAATCCCCACGGCCTGCATGAATAGGATTATTTATTAATAGATCTCTTAAAACATCTTTTGGCGACATTAATATATCTGTTATATAAACCTTTCCGCTGACGTTTGGATTTAGAACACCACTCTTCATAATGCCGTCAAAACCAGCCTTATTTGTGTAGTGAATAAATACATTTTCACCAGCTAATCCGAATGGGTCTATAAGTCCCGTCGGATTATGAACATAAGAATACGGGTTAAATCCCCCTGCCAGCCCCAACGGGTCGGGCGTCAGATACTGCCCCGCCACCGGCGAATAATACCTGAACCGATTGTAGACCAGCCCGCTCTCTTCATCCAGCCACTGGCCGGCGAAGGGCCATCATCTCCGAGGCAGTCATACCCGCAGGGTTTCGCCAACCCGCGCAGGGTA